>JAZROS010000096.1:0-2448 GCA_045648825.1 Clostridia bacterium
TAATTCCCTCGTTTTTTCCAAAACCATCCATTTCGACTAAAAGCTGATTAAGTGTCTGCTCTCTTTCATCATGACCGCCGCCCATACCTGCGCCGCGCTTTCTGCCAACCGCATCAATCTCGTCAATAAATATTATACAAGGCTTAGCACGCTTTGCCTGTTCAAATAAATCTCTTACTCTTGACGCACCGACACCTACATACATTTCAACAAAGTCAGAGCCTGAAATTGTAAAAAACGGTACCTTTGCCTCACCGGCTACTGCTCTTGCAAGCAATGTTTTACCCGTTCCCGGCGAGCCAACAAGCAGTACTCCCTTAGGAATTCTTGCACCAAGCTCAGAGAACTTCTGCGGATTTTTAAGGAAATCAACAAGCTCTTTTAGCTCTTCTTTTTCCTCCTTAGCACCTGCAACATCTGCAAAGGTAACCTCGTGATAATTAGGATTTAATATCTTTGCCCTGCTTCTTCCGAACGTCTGAGCTCCCCTTGCGCCGCTATTTGACATAAATATCATAAATACAAAAAGCAACATCAGTATGGTTAAAATAGGTGTTATAATCGACCATATTGATATTTTTTCTTCTGCAACATCATAACTAAGTGTGCCGTTTTCCATAAGCAGAGTCAATTCATCGCCAAGGTCAGAATGAAGTACATCTCTTGTTGGCAGTTCTACATAACATTTTGTCCCATCGGCAAGAATGACATTTGCACTCTCTGAGTTTGCCTCTATTCTTGTTACATTTCCCGCCTTAATCTCCTGAACAAATGTTGAATAGCTTATATCCACAACGCCGTCAAGCATAGAACCGAGAATTGCATAGCTGCCGTAAAATATCAGCAAAATAACAACCCATATTGCCATACTTTTAAATATTCTGTTCACTATTTAACAACTCCATACAAAATCAATTTTTTATAACCAGTACATAATCTGCAGCTCTTTTCCCTTTTGCAAAATTCTCGTCAGCACGAAGATTTCCCAATGCCGCAACTTTGCCATTTGCTATCAAAAGCGGTAATCTGTTACGGTCAGCTTTCGGAAGTTTGGCATCTGTCAAATAATTTGAAACACTCTTACTTCCGCCAAGTCCGACAGGATTAAATCGGTCGCCCTGTTTCCTGCTTCGGATTATAAGCTTTTCATTTCCGTCAAGACTAATAACAAGACCTTTCCCTTCTTGAAATATTCCTATCTTGCTTACAATCTCAGGCAACTCATACCATTTACCAATTTCAACTTCTCTTTCAAATGGCTTAAATTCAGTTTTTTTCTCTAAAATCAACTCACCGTACTCTACTCTTGCGACGCAGTTAGACGGAAGGTCAATACCTTTGCCGCTCTTACCATCAGCTGCAAGCTTTATAATTTCTTCGATGTACTTTCCGGAAAGATTTTTTAAATCACCCATCGCTTTTTGCCACATAAGTTCTGCAACTCTTGAGCTGATTGCACGGTCAAGCTTCGAAAATTCAATAACATCTACACCATTTACCTTTTTGATATCTTCATATGCCTTACTTGCACTTTTTAATAGAAAATCACGGTCATATGACATCAAAACTGCATTATCCGCAATAGTATCAATAAGCTTAGGGTTAAACTCTTTTTCAAGCTGAGGGATATATATGTTTCTTAATTTATTTCTTGTGTATTTATTCGTAAGATTTGTTTCATCGGTTACATAAGAAATATTATTCTCATTACAGTAGTCATTAACTTCTCTCTTAGTTACATAAATAAGAGGTCTTATGACATTTCCGTCCTTTGCGGATATTCCGCATAGACCGTCGGCTACGGCACCCCTTAATAGATGCAGTATCACCGTTTCAGCAGAATCATTTTTGTTATGCGCTGTAGCAAGCTTATCAATTCCACGTTCACTCATAACATCAGCAAAAAAGCTGTACCTTGCCTCTCTTGCATCCGCTTCATTTTTAAGTGTACCCTTTTTAACCGTTTTTGAAACAAAGGGAATATTTCTTTCCTTGCAAAACCGTTCACAAAAGTCCAGATCCCTCTTTGCAGTATCACGCATATTATGATTAAGGTGCGCAGCGGTTACCTTGTACCCCATTTCTACCAAAATCGAAAGCAAGCATACAGAATCGGAACCGCCCGAAAAGCCAACCAGAACAGTATCCTCTTTAGAAAGCATATCATATTCAGATATTGCACGCTTTACAAGCTCGGATACATTGTTATTTTTATTATTCATCGCCCTTGACCTTATTCTCATCTTCTCGGTACTCTATACTGATAAACTTAGTGTACTGTCCCTTCCATCCTAATTTAACAGTACCCGGTTCGCCATTTCTGTGTTTAGCAATTATACATTCTGCAATCCCTTTTTCTTCCGAATCCTTGTTATAGTATTCATCACGGTACAAAAACATTACTATATCACAGTCCTGCTCAATAGAACCTGACTCTCTGATGTCGGA
>JAZROS010000097.1:0-4752 GCA_045648825.1 Clostridia bacterium
AAAAAAGCAAGTAACAGTTTCTTGACAAAAAAAGACAGCGGTTATATCCGCTGCCTGATTATTCTTCAAATTTTGCACCCTGCACGGTGTTTCTTCGTACCATTTCCTTGTCAATTTCGTTTAAAACCACAAACTTTTTAAGACTCCATAGGGGAGCTATAAGACTGTCTTTTGCTCCGTCGCCCGTAAGGCGTTGGATAACGGTTTCTTTTGGTAAAAGCTCTAATGCATCAACTATTACATTAACATACTCAAAAAGCTCCATACACCGAAATTCGCCCTTTTCATACTGCTTGGCGATTTTTGTGCCTTTTAATATATGCAAAAGATGCAGTTTAACGCATTCGGGACGAAGTGATGCCACCTTTTTAACGCTCTTAAGCATCATTTCGTGCGTTTCACCGGGAAGCCCCATAATAAGATGCACACATACATTTATACCTCGCTCTTTAAGGCGGAAATAGCAGTTCTCAAACTCCTTGTAGCTGTGGCAACGGTTTATTCTGTCGCCCGTTTCGTCAAAGATGCTCTGAAGTCCCAGCTCTACCAGAAGATATGTTCTCTTGTTTAATTCGGCAAGATAGTCTAAAACCTCGTCGGATATGCAGTCGGGACGTGTTGCTATTGCAAGTCCTACTACATTTTCTTGCGACAGAGCCTCCTCATAAAGAGCCTTAAGCTTTTCCAAAGGTGCGTATGTATTAGTATTTGCCTGAAAATAGGGTATGTATTTGGTGTTCTGCCATTTTTTGCCCATCTTTTCGGCAACTTTCTGGAACTGGTTTGTTATGCTATCTAAAGGAGAGCCGGCAAACTCGCCGCTCCCGCCTAAGCAGTAGCTGCAGCCGCCGACTCCTTTTGTGCCGTCTATATTCGGGCAGGTAAAACCGCCGTTTAAGGCGATTTTGGTTACCTTGCACCCGAACTTATTTTGCAAAAACCAATTCCATGTGTGGTATCTCTTGTTGTCAAGAGAAAAGGGAAATGGATTATACATAATTTAATAGTTCTCTTCGTTAATCTTGAAATAGCTCTTGGGGTGTGCGCAAACAGGGCAAAGCTCAGGAGCTGCCTTTCCTGTGTGAAGATGACCGCAGTTCATACACTTCCATACAACTACGCCGTCTCTTTCAAATACAATGCCCTTTTCGAGATTTTCTAAAAGCTTTGTATATCTTTCGTCGTGGTGCTTTTCGATTTTAGCAACGCCCTCAAAAAGTGCTGCAATTTCCATAAAGCCTTCTTCCTTTGCGGTTTCTGCAAAGCCCTTGTACATTTCTACCCATTCGTAATGCTCGCCCTCTGCTGCTGCCTTGAGGTTTTCGGAAGTATCGCCAATTCCGTCCAAAAGCTTAAACCAGATTTTTGCGTGCTCTTTTTCGTTTTCTGCAGTTTCGGTAAAGATTTCAGCTATCTGGTTGTAGCCATCTTTCTTTGCCTTTGATGCATAGTAGGTGTACTTGTTACGAGCCATAGACTCGCCTGCAAATGCTGCGTGCAGATTGTCCCATGTTTTTGAATTCTTAAGTTCCATTTTTTTTCTCCTTTCATTTATACCAATTTTGCACCTAAATCCCTGCCGCCGAGCAGGTGGAAATGCAGATGTCCGACAGTCTGACCGCCGTCCTTACCGCAGTTATTTATGATGCGGTATCCGCTTTCGGATATTCCTGCGTCCTTGGCTATTTGGGGTATATGTGCAAAAATATGTGCAATGTATTTTGCTTCTTCCGAACCGATTTCGTTTGCAGAAGCTATATGAAGCTTTGGAATTATGATAATATGAACAGGAGCCTGAGGCTCAATATCATAAAAAGCCTTAATCATATCGTCCTCGTAAACTGTTTTTGACGGAATATCACCGTTTATTATACCGCAAAAGATGCAATTCATACCAACACCTCCGTTAAATTCCCTTGTACATACCGCTTTCAACAAGGTTTGCAATAGCCGCACGTACAGAGTCGGTATCCTCCTTGTAGGTTACACCGTACCAACGCTCGTCGGTGGGGAGTACACTTACCTTCTCGCCATACTTCTTAATCATTGTATCAACAACCGACGGGATATAAAACTCCTGCTTTTTTGTGTCGGTTACATTGTCAAGAAATTCCTTGAACTGAGCTTCAATTTCGTCAAAGATTGACTGCTTAAAACCCCACAAATTCATTGATACAAATGAGTCCATCGGGAAAGAGCTGTTTTTGTCAAGAGCAGTATGCTCTGTAACGCTCTTAAGAAGTCCGTTTTCTACCTCGCAGATACCTCTTGAAACTGTGCCGTTTTCGGTAAGGGTATTGCCCAGCTTGTAGCCTACCATTGATGTGCCGCCGCCGTTTTTAAGATGAGTACCAATAGCCTCAAAAGCACCTCTGCCGTAGAAATCATCGGCATTTATAACCGCAAAGGGCGTGGAAACCTTATCCCTTGCACAAAGGATTGCATGACCTGTACCCCAGGGCTTTTCTCTGCCCTCGAAGGAATAACCATCGGGAAGAGCATCAACCTCCTGAAAAACGTAGTCAACGTCGCAAAGTTTTTCTATTCTCTTTCCGACAACCTCGCGAAAATCTTTCTCAATAGCCTTTTTTATAATAAAAACAGTCTTATCAAAGCCTGCTCCTACAGCATCGTAAATAGAAAAATCAAGTATGATTTCACCATTCGGACCAACCGGTGCAAGCTGCTTTAATCCGCCGAAACGGCTGCCCATACCTGCCGCCATTACTACCAAAGAAATCTTTTCCATTATAGCTACCTCTTTCCACATAAGTTATATCAACATTATATAATGTTTTTTATAATTTTTATTTGGACAAAAGGTCGGCTCGTTTGCAATATAGGTCAAATTAAAAGCAGACTTGTGATAATTGGTACAAATCTGCTTTATAAGGGAGGTTTATATCATAAAAACATAGGAGATAAGTCCTGCTACCGCCGAGGCACATATGCCGTAGACGATTACAGGGCCGGCTATCGTGAAAAGCTTTGCCCCGACACCCATAATAAGACCTTCGCTTTTTGCTTCTATTGAGCTTGATGCTACTGCGTTGGCAAAGCCTGTAATGGGGACTAATGTACCTGCACCTGCGTGCTTAGCGAGCTTGGGATAAAGCCCTAAACCTGTAAAAAGCATACTTAAAAATATAAGGGTAACAGACACGAGTGAGCCTGCTTCCTCCTTGCCCATACCAAAGCCCTGATAAACCTCAGAGAAAAACTCGCCTAAAGTGCATATTGCACCACCAACTAAAAATGCCTTGATACAGTTTTTTACTATAGGTGAGCGAGGCGCTTTTTTGTCGGAATATTCCTTGTATTTAGGTGCGTCCATTGTGCATTCCTCCTTTTTTTCGGTATTATTTCCCGAAAATCAGCGGTTCATACGCACAAAATCCTTCTTAAGCCGTGCGATAATCCGTTTTTCAAGCCGTGATATATAGGATTGGGAAATCCCTAAAAGGTCGGCCACTTCTTTTTGTGTTTTGTCCTTGATACCTCCAAGGCCAAACCGCAGTTTCATAATTTGCTGTTCCCTTTTGGAAAGATGGGAAATGGCATCGTGCAGAAGCTGGCAATCAACCTCGTGTTCTATATTTCTGCAAATTACGTCGTTATCCGTGCCAAGAATGTCCGAAAGCAAAAGCTCATTTCCGTCCCAATCAACATTTAAAGGCTCGTCTATTGATACTTCTGTGTGTCTGCTTTGGTTTTTTCTTAAATACATCAAAATTTCGTTTTCTATACACCGTGAGGCATAGGTTGCAAGCTTGATATTCTTTTCGGGACGAAAGGTGTTAATCGCCTTTATAAGCCCTATTGTGCCTATGGAGATTAAGTCCTCAACATAAACACCTGTATTTTCAAACTTCCGTGCTATGTAAACTACAAGACGGAGGTTATGTTCGATTAAAAGTGATTTTGAGCTGTCTGATGCTATGTCTAAAAGTAGCTCCTGCTCTTCCTCTTTTGAAAGCGGTGCAGGCAAGGTATCCGCACCGCCTATGTATAAAAGCTCGTTACTCTCTCCGCTTAAGAAGACAATAATTTTGCTCAAAAGAGCCCTCAGTATCATTTTTGTTACCATTCCTTTCAATTTGAATTTACACCATTGTACTGTGGAGTACAAGATTATCGCTAAGACGATTTTCGCTTATAGCAAGTATCACATTTTCGTACCTTCTGCCGTCAATTTTGGCATAATCAAGTAATATACCCTGCATTATTCCGCCCGCCGCACCGCTGAAGCTGACGTTAACAAGTCTATTGCCGTCTGCCCATTCGCTTAAGTTATAAGCCGTTGCCTGAGGCGAAATAAGCTTTTTTAATATCCTTTCATCGCCAATTATCACACTTGCACCGTCATCGCCGAAGGTAAGACGGTTTCCGCTGTCATAAAAGCCGTTTAGACGAATTTTTCTGCCTGAACAACTAAGCTCGCAGGGGAGATAGCGTGAATATATACGTGATTTTATAAGAGAAAGACCGCATACTATAAGACACGATGAGCCAAACAGGGTCAAAACAAGTCTGCAAAGAGTAAGATTTGTGGAGGCTAACTCGGCACCGCCGCAAAGAAGCATTGATGACATACAAAATACTGCAGCGCCGCGCATTATTTCCCTTGCATTTGCGGGGAAATACGCCACCGCAGCAAGTATTGCTGCACCGACCAGCTTTGCAGCAATACTTGTCAGGAAGGATAGCTCGGGCAAAACTGCCGCTACACCGTACAATCCGCCTAAAACTGCG
>JAZROS010000098.1:0-2226 GCA_045648825.1 Clostridia bacterium
GGTTATTTTAATACACGACTCGGGCAATATCGGCGCGGGCATTGAGGAATGCCTCCAGACCGCACTCAAGATGCAAAGAGAGGATAAAAACGTATTTGTGCCCCAGCAGTTTGAAAATCCTGCCAACACGGCGGCACAAAAAGAGCAGACAGCCCGTGAGATATTAGAACAGGTGGGAGGCCCGATACACGGCTTTTGCTCGGGAATAGGCACAGGCGGCACTATAACGGGTATAGGCGAGGTATTAAAGGCGCACAATCCTGATATTCAAATTTGGGCGGTAGAGCCTGAAAATGCGGCAATCCTTTCGGGCGGCTCGATAGGAACACACGTTCAGATGGGAATAGGCGACGGTTTAATACCCGAAATACTGAATGTTAATATATATGATGATATATGTATTGTAAAGGATGATGAAGCTATACATACCTCTAAAGAGCTCGCCTCAAAAGAGGGAATTATGTGCGGAATATCAAGCGGCACAAATGTGGCTGCAGCAATCAGGCTTGCCAAAAAGCTCGGCAAGGGTAAGACGGTGGTTACAGTTTTGCCTGATACAGCAGAAAGATATTTCTCTACACCGCTGTTTGAATAATCGGAGGCAAGTACAATGCAAAAGAAATACCGCAGTGCATTTTTGGCTGCCTTTCCGTACACAATACCGATTATGACAGGCTTTCTGTTTCTTGGGACGGCATACGGAATTTATATGAACGCGTCGGGATTTTCGGCGCTGTACCCTCTTTTTATGAGCTTGTTTATCTTTGCAGGCTCAATGGAATTTGTTGCTGTTAATCTTCTTATTGGTGCGTTTGACCCGATAGGTGCATTTCTTCTGACACTTCTTGTCAATGCAAGACATCTTTTCTACGGCATTTCAATGTTAGATAAATACTCGGGTACGGGAAAGCTTAAGCCTTACCTCATTTTCGGTATGTGCGACGAATCCTTTTCCATTAACCTGACTGCCAATATACCCGACGGTGTAGACAAGGGACTTTTTATGTTCTTTGTAACCTTATTAAACCACTTTTACTGGGTGTTTGGTGCTACGGTGGGCGGAATTATAGGCTCTGTGATAAGCTTTAATCTCGAGGGCCTTGAGTTTGTTATGACGGCACTTTTGTATGTACTGTTTTTGGAGCAAATTTTAAAGGAAAAAGATTACGCAAGTGCAGCAATCGGTGTTGTTTCCACGGCCGCTTGCCTTTTATTGTTCGGCGCTGAAAGCTTTATCGTACCATCTATGGCGGTAATACTTATCTGTATGGCGGTAAGAATGTGGCAAAAGAGAGGTGAGCAGTAATGTCTTTGACGGAGAAAATTATAACTATTCTGATGGTGGTTGCAGGCACAATGCTCACAAGATTTCTGCCCTTTTTAGTATTTTCGGGCGGAAGAAGAACACCGACCTTTGTAAAATATCTCGGGAAAGTGCTTCCTACGGCAGCACTTGCAATGCTTTTTGTATATTGCTTTAAAGATACCGAATTTCTGACCGGTGCTCACGGTGTTCCGGAGCTTATTTCGGTTGCGGTTATAACAGGGCTGCATCTGTGGAAAAGAAACCTGCTTTTGTCAATTTCTGTGGGTACTGTGTTATATATGTTTTTGGTACAGATGGTATTTTGAGCAAAAAATCTTTGACAAACTAAGAAAAATGTAGTAGTCTAATATAGTATTATGTTGAGGGGAATTTTTTTGATGGAAAAGAAACTGCTTAGAATTTGGCTGGCATCAAAGACAGTAGGAGCAACATGGCGTGCGGCGCAGCTTGAAGAATGCTTCGGTAGTGTTGAGGCAGTATATAATGCAAAAATGGAAGATTATATGCGGGTAGCCGAAATGAGCAAGGCGGTAGCTGCTACCTTGTGCGACAAAGGTCTTGACGGTGCGACGGAAATCATCAAGGACTGTGATGAGCTTGGCATAAATATACTAACGGTTGATGATGATAATTTCCCTAAAATACTGACTCAAATCAGTATGCCCTTACAGGTGATTTATACAATGGGTACTATACCCGATTGGGATAATATTTTGGGTATTGCTGTGGTTGGTACCCGACGTAATACCGAATACGGACAGACTGCTACCGAAAGAATAAGCAGAGAACTTGCGGAAAAGGGAGTTACTATTATAAGCGGTATGGCGGCAGGTATTGACAGCTTTGCACTAAAGTCAGCTTTAAGAGTGGGAGCATCCACAATCGCAGTTATGGGCAGA
>JAZROS010000099.1:0-14785 GCA_045648825.1 Clostridia bacterium
CGAAGTATCAAAAACAAGAGGAGTTATCCTATATATATCGGACATAGCAAACGATAAGCTGGTAAAGGAGGTAAGAAAGCGCTTAAATTCAATATCTCTTGATTATGTTATCTCAATCGAGGAGGTTGAGCAGCTTGTTGAAAATGGCGGTCTATTTGCTGCGACACAGACGCTTTCTACCGAGAGACCGGACAGAACAGCCCGTGCATTAACAGAAGGTAGAGTTGTTTTGCTATTAAACGGAAGTCCGAGAGCGCTTGTTTTTCCCACAAATGCGTATGAGCTGACTCACGCAGCATCTGACGCATATCTCCGTGCGCCTTTTGCGAATATGTCAAGGATAGTGCGGTTTTTTGGTATGTTTGTTTCTGTTTTATTGCCGGCGCTATATCTTGCAATAACCTTGTTTCATCAGGAAATGCTGCCGACATATCTTTTGTATGCTATAAGTGCGGCGAGGGCAAATGTTCCGTTTCCGAGTGTTGTAGAGCTCTTGTTGATGGACTTTTCCTTTGAAATGATAAGAGAGGCAGGAATCAGGATGCCGGGGCCTGTTGGTCAGACATTAGGCATTGTAGGCGGTTTGATTTTAGGTCAATCTGCGGTCAGTGCTAAAATCGTAAGTCCTATTATGATAGTTATAATTGCGATTACCGGAATCGGCTCGTTCGCGACAGCTGACTATTCTCTTAGCTGGACGTTTAGAATTCTGAGACTTATATTTATAGCTCTTGCCGCTTTTTTGGGATTCTTTGGTATAGGAATTGGGATATTCATATATACCGTTTATATTGCGTCCTTAAACAATTTTGGCATACCGTTTTTATCTCCTTTTCCGGGCAGCGACAGCAAAAGCTTCTTCTCTGCATTGTTTGTAAAGAGAATATGGAAAAGGGAGCAAAGACCTTCGTTTTTATCTGTAAAACGCACCGAACAGGAGCCACAGATAAGCCGTAAATGGAAAACGGGTAGGGGAGATGACTAATTGTTTCACGTGAAACATTTTAAGGAGAGAGCCGATGAAATACAAGCTGAAAAGCCGTGAAATGGCTTCAATACTAATAAATCTTATAACTGTCAAAATGCTGTTCACATATCCAAGATACATCGTGGAAAGGTGCCAAAATGGCGGCTGGCTGTCAGTTTTGATTTATCTTGCGGTAGCCTTTGGAGTATTTTACATTACTCAAATGCTATATTTAAAAACAGGTCGTACTTCTATTATAAATCAAGCGGAAGTGATAGGAGGGAAGCCGCTCAAAATTATTACAGGAATTTTTGTAGTTACACTTCTGATGCTTAACATAGCACCGATGGTAAGAGCGTTTCCTGAGGCTATTAAAACAGCACTTCTGCAAAATACGCCTATGCTTGTTATTATTGCACTTCTTACAGTAGGAGTCGCTGCAGGCGCGCAATTCGGCATTGAAGCATTAGGCAGAACGGCATCTGTCTTTTTACCGGTTGCAGGCGTTTTTCTGCTCGCGTTCTTTATTATGCTTGCACCTCATTACGAAGTAACAAATCTCTTTCCGTTTTCCTTTGCAGATATTATTATAAAAGGAGCGTCATCCTTGTCTATATTTGCGGACATATTTGTGCTGAGCTTACTACAGCCATATGCAGAGGATATGACAGCAGTTAAAAAATCAGGCTTAACTGCCCTCATAATCGGCGGCGGTGTCGGCTTTTTAATAGTTCTTGCATATTGCCTTGTATATCCTTACCCCGTAAGTGCAAGATTTATTGTCCCCTTATATCAACTCACAAGATTGGTAAAAATAGGGACATATTTTCAGAGATTAGAGGCAATATTTGAATTTATCTGGTCTATCTCTATTCTTATATATACCTCAATATATCTGTTTATTATGAGTGATACACTAAAGCAAAGCTTTGGTTTAAGGCATCACAAGCCATTGGTGTTTCCGCTGCTTATAATACTGTTAAGACTTGTTTTCTGGGAGGAAAGCTACACAGAAGCAATAAGGTCTAACTATGTAAATTCTGCGGTATTGTATCCTGTGTTCTACATTTTGCCGCTTTTTTTGGGGCTTATATATCTTGCGAAGAAGAGAAGGAGTGGTAATAGTTGAAACGACTTATAATTCTGCTTACAGCAATAATGCTTACAGGCTGCAGCAGGTCTTCGGAGCCTAATGAGCTTGCATATATTGTAGCTATCGGAATAGATAAGGGCGAAAAGGAGCAAACGTATGATGTTACCCTGCAGATTGCTAACCCTATGGCAATCAGTGGCGGCGCAAAAGAGGAAGGGGGCGAGGGCGGGAAAAAAACCGTATCAAACATAACAGTTACGGCATCTACTATTTTTACTGCAGTAAATATTGCAAACCATCTCTACTCTAAGGAGCTGTCCCTTGCACATACAAAACTAATTGTGTTTAGTGAGGAAATTGCAAAGGAAGAGGGCCTTACAAGCTTTAGCGAGACAATAGCGAGGAGTGAGGAAATAAGACCGAATACCTTTATGTCCGTTGTAAAAGGCAAAGCCAAAGAATACCTTGGCGAAATCAAGCCGACAAATGAGGTAAATCCCGTTCAGTACTACGAAGTTATATATGAATCGGATGATAACGGCTTTATAGCAAAAAATCCCTGCCAGAATTTCTACGCCTATGAAATGAGCCCCGAAAGAGAAAATGTACTTCCTCTGTCGGCAGTTGCAAAGGAAGACGAACAAACAGGGACACAAAAATCCGATTATGACGGCTTTGAATTTAAATTAGAAGATTATAAGGCGGGCGAAATCAAGGTAGACGGCGATATAAAAACCCAAACCTGCGGTATGGCAATTTTTAAAGATGGAAAAATGATTGCAGAAGCAGGTGCGGTGGAAACGGAGCTTTATAATATTTTGACGGGAAACTATATTAAAAGCGAGGTTACCTACTATGATAAGAACGACCCCGAAACTCCCGTAGCAGTTGTCCAGTCTCAAGAGCGAAAGCCGGATATAAAGGTGGATATTAACAGTAATAAGCCAAAGGTTAAAGTTAAGCTCTACCTTGAAGCAGACCTAAGAACTGTTTCTGACGAGTATATAGTGGAACAGGAAATGGACTCTTTTGAACAGCAAGTACAGCAACAAATAAAATACAGCGCTGAAAAATTCTTACAAAAAACGGCTACAGAGTACAAAAGCGATATTGTAGGCTTCGGCAGGTTTATAAAGCATAATTTTAAAAGCTTTGAGGAATTTCAGCAGTATGGTTGGCAGGAGAAATATCCGTACTCTGAGTTCGAGGTAGAGGTAGATTTTCACTTAAGAAGAAGCGGACTTATAAACAGAAGAAGAGGGTAGGGGACACTAAATGGAAATAATATGCTTTTTGGTTGTTATGGTTATGGCGATAAGGTGTATATCCTTTGGTATTGCAAGTATTTCAGAAAGAAATATTGTAGGAGGAATTGCGGTAATAGCACTTGCTGTTGGCTCGATAGTATGCGGTACGGTTGTTTTTTATTGACAAAAGAGATGGTATATGATATAATCCGCACTGAGTAGGTCAGACAATCGCGGGCAAAGAAATTTGCGTGAGGAAAGTCCGGGCTCCATAGAGCAAGGATGCCGGCTAACGGCCGGTGAGGGCGACCTTAAGGATAGTGCAACAGAAAATAAATGCCTGCTTTTAGCGGGCGATTGTGGAAATGTGCGGTAAGAGCGCACAGGGGATATGGTAACTGACTCCCCGTGTAAACCCCATCCGGAGCAACATTTGACAGCACAATTAAGCCTGCTCGGCACTGTGCGAAGAAATGGCTTGAGCAACGCAGTAATGCGGTGCCACAGATAGATGATTGTCTAATACAGAACCCGGCTTACAGACCTGCTCATTTGCTTTAAACAAAACCTCTTAAACAATTTGTTTAAGAGGTTTTTTGTATGCCTTATTTACTTAAATGTGAATACTCGATTGCCGTATGCCCAGTAGTATTTTGTTGTCCTTGTATCAACGTGGACAAAGGAGGAATAGAGCCCTATACCCTTCACGCCAAGGCTTTCTGCGTATCTGGCAATTTCACGCGGGGAAACGCCTGCTATACTTATATCGGTAGCTTGTCCGAAAAGGTGCAACGAACCTGATGAGCCGCCCACCTTTTTGTTATATGAAGATGTTCTGTATGCTGAGCTTATAATAACAGGCCTGCCAAAATAGTCCCGTATATCTTCCAACAGAGCCGCCAGCTTTAAATCGATTTTAACTGTGTCGCTTCCGTCATTACACCGAAATTCCTTGATTTTAAAATTATCGGTTATATTCTTGTTACCGTCTCTGCTTAAAGAGTATGTAACCACCTTTGATGGAGTGTAGGAGTAGCCAGATGTAACGATTGTACCTGACGTCTGATTGCTTTTTAGAGAGGCAATTTTCTGCAAGGTTCTAAACCCTGCAAGCCCGTCTTGAGTTAAGCCGTATGAGGACTGGAAGCTTCTTACAACGTTTTTTGTGTTTGTGCCATATATACCGTCTGCGGATGATGTAGTATAGCCGAGCGATTTCAAATCATTTTGAAGTCCTGTTACGATTGAACTGATTTTAGTGAGAGTTTTATCTCCTGCAATACCGTCGGCTGTTAAGCTGTGGGCATTCTGAAAGGCTTTAACCGCTGTTGCTGTTTGCCAGCCGTAAATGCCGTCGGCTGTAATTTTCGCGTATCCCAGACCGTTTAAGTTCATTTGTAATATTTTAACTTCTGTACCTCTGCTGCCGTTTTGAAGTGTTTGTGCCGAGGCAGAAAAGCCTATTCCAAGAACAAACACCATAATAAACAGCACTAATCTCATCTTGATTTTTTTTATGTGCATAATACGCCTCCTTGTGTGATATGTTATGTATTTATTATAGCAAAATGGGAAGGCGCAGTCAATCAAATGACGCATGTAATGATTTCCAAGCAAAAAACAGTATTTATAAGAAAATACTGTTTTTTTAGCTATTTATTTTTTTGTTCCCGCAGGTATTTTTGTTTAGTGGCAAGACCGCCGCGTATATGACGATCTGCTTTGTTTTCCGCCAAAATTTGTTGTACCTTTTTTTGCAGCTGACCGTTAATGTATGAAAGCCGCTCTGTTATATCTTTATGTACGGTTGATTTAGAGATATTAAAATGCTTTGCCGCAGCACGTACAGTACATTTATTTTCTATTATGTAATTTGCAAGTTCTCTGGCACGCTCTTCGATATAATCTTTCATACTTCACCCCGAAACATATAGTTTGTATATCTATATGCAAGGAGGTGGGAAAATATAAATGGAAAAGAAAATTAAAATTTGTAGAAATTATTGATTATTAAGTCGAAAAGTGGCACTATAATTGATGTTATTCAATACCATCTATCGCATATAGCGGAAGGTTAATAAGACCAGTTTCCTCGCTATAATCTGCCATAGAGGATCGTATTGATATTTCGGGCGTAAATTTTTCTCTGTAAGTTTTAAGGCTCTTTGCTTTGAGATTGATTTCTGCCTTTACTTCAAGAGGAATAATATTATCTCCGTTATCCACTATAAAATCAACTTCGCAAGTATTTCGGTCATTGGTGTAATAATAAACTCCCAAGTCCTGATTTACTGCAAGTTGCTGCATAACATATTGTTTTGTTAATGCTCCTTTAAATTCAGTAAATAATTCATTTCCATTTAGGAGTGTGCGCTGATTTAATCCTACCATTGCACCGAGCAAGCCTACATCGACAATGAATAATTTGAATGCTTTCAAGTCCTCATACGCTTTGAGAGGTATATTGGGTGCATTAATTCTACTAACCTTATGCACAAGTCCACAATCAGAAAGCCACATAATTGCAGTTTCATATTCTTTAGCTCTTGCACCTTCACGAATGAGTCCATATATAAATTTTTTGTTTTCTTTTGCAAGCTGCGAGGGTATGCTGTTCCACAACATTCTTATTTTCGGGACAATTTCCTTTGGTGCATGTTTTGAAAAGTCCTGTTCATAAGCAGTCAGTATTCTCTTTTGGATTTTTCTTGCCTCGTTGAAGTCTTTTTCCTCAGCAAAGGATGCCACAACTTCAGGCATACCACCAATATAGTAATACTGTTTTAAGGCATCTATATATGTTTGCTTAAAGCTTTTTATCATATCATAATCTTTTTTATCTAACAGTTCTGCAAATCTTTCAAGACCGATTGCCATAAGGAATTCTTTGAATGACAGAGGATACAATTTAAGGAAGTCTACCTTACCAACAGGGAATGATGTTCCTTCATGCAATGCAATTCCAAGAAGAGAACCGGCACACACGATATGATACTCAGGAGCATTTTCATAACCTCGTTTGTGTCTTCATAATTTCTTGGCGTATAGCTTTCCCAATCGTATTTTGATGTGCCACCGGAATCGGCAGAGCCTTCTGTCATTTGCTGCAACGTTTCAAGTGGGAATGTATTGTCGCAAGACTCACATGTTAAGTTCTGCGTTTCGGCATCAAACACTAAAGGCGCCGTACAACAAGGACATTTATAATTTTGTACCACATCCATGGAATTTACCTCCCTTCATAATGGTAGAGTACTTATTTTGCGATTTTTATCTCGTTGTTTGCTTCAGTACATTTTGTGCAGCAAACTCCGCCACCAAGCTCGTCTGAATATACGGAGCAATCCTCGCAAATCATATCTCCACATATTTCGCAACGGTTTAGGTTTAGCCTTACTTCGTTGTTTGCGCGCTCATATGCTGCCGCATGTTCATTTGCATAAATGATTGCACGAGCTTCTTTTTCATCATTGGACAGAAAAGTTTTTTGTGCAAAAGCGCTGTTGAAGTCATAAGCCTGTGTTTGGATTGCCTTACCACAACAGTCGCAATAGAAAACAAACTTAAACTGTTTCATTGACGATTCGTCTGTATATTTTTTTGTAATTGGACTCAGCATCGCACTACCTCCTTTATCTATAATATAATTTTACTTAAAAACATTAATTTTGTATATTAGCCCTAGGGCTACTTTTGCTGATTTGAGGGGTGGACTTAGGGCTACTTTGTGGAATTTTAGGGGGTAGACCCAGGGCTACCATGCCTGATTTTTGCACAAAAAACCGCCCATTTTTCAATGGACGGCAAATTTGTCAGTTTCAGATATATTTTTTTAATTTAGCATATAGTTCAAATCGGTTTGCTACATTAAACTTTGCATAAATGGAGCTTGTATGTTTTTTGATAGTGCTCTCGGTTACAAACAACTCGTCTGCAATTTCTTTTCGTTGTTTGTTGGCAAGCAGTTTTATCAAGACCTCTTTTTCTCTTTCGGTAATCCGACTGACGATTTTCTCGCATGCTAATATGCAGTCAATATCTTTTTCACTAAAAAGTGCTGTGCTATCATCGTCAGATTGAATCGCTCCCGACAGATATTCTTCTGCTTTCTTTGAAGTGTTTGCGATTATGATGCTTCCGTTTTCACCCCTGATGCCGTACTCCTGTAAAATTCCGTACAAAAGCAAAATGAAAAGCTCAGAAATCAAATAGGACACCGTTAAAAATTCAAATCCACGAGGAAAGAATTGTTCTGCAAACCATATTATAATACTGCACAGCACCGCACACAATAAGAAGGTTGTGTGGAGTGTAGATGTAATTTTCTTTTTAACCGCAGAGTGTATAATTACAATCAGCATTAAAGCAAAGTACGAAAGCAGATATATGTAGTAGAGTAAGTGCAAAGGGCCGTAATCACGAATAAGCCTTGTTACTCCATCTGCAACCTCTATTGAAACATTTTTATAATAGCAAGGGAAAAATCCAGGTGTAAGTGTTACGAAAAGCACGGCTATGCTGATAAATGAAAGCGTAGGCAGAAGCCACTTTTTATAATTAAGACTACATAAATTTAGTATCATTTTCAGCATAAGAAGTGGCAGAAAAACCTGACCTAAATATGCAATCCTATTACCGTTAAGGGCAAAAGAAAGGCTTGGTGCAACTGAAATCAAAAACTGTCCCAGGTTACACACGAACACCGATATAAACAAAAGCAACAAACATATATCTTTTTTCTATCAACTGCGAGGCACACACCAATCAAAGCCAGCGATATGACGCAGAGGATTCCATAAGCTATACTCATTTTTTATTCCTCCATCATATATTCGTATTATCAGATAAGTCTATTTCTATTCCGTTTCTTTGACAGAAGGAGTAGAACTTGCCAAGCAGAGCAAGCTGTGGCTTTCTGTTTTCTCGTTCCCATCTGCTTACCGTTGCAAAGGAGATACCCATTTGTCTTGCAAGCTCCTCCTGACTGAGCTGCAAATGCATACGAACAAACTTTATCTGATCTTGAAAGTCCATTGTCTTAACTTTTAATAAACTTACGTTTTCCACAATAGCACCTACCCGAATAATTTTCCTAATATATCAAATTATAGCATAATTAGTCATAATTTTCAATGATTTTGAGAAAATTCATCATTTTGCGGTAAGTTTTTGCGAAACAAGATACGAATAGGAAATCCCCAAAAGGCATACAGTTACGCCACTTCGATATAAAAAGTTTCTATGTTGCTCTCGCTGTATGGTCGGAATAGCGCGAAATAGAAAGTTTTTTGTCGAAAGCTACAAAGCCGCGCCATTAAAGGGGTTACGCGATGTTAAAAACATTTACCAATTTTAAATTTTATAGAATTATTGTGTTTGGAGAGTGAAAAAAACTTAAAAATTTGGACTTTTCGTGGCTTAGCGTAATTACCAAAAATATGAGTGCCTCTTTTTTAGTTGTTTTTGTTCTTTATCTGATTTATGATCCCTCCGGCCAAGCAACTCATCTTCTTTTGCAATTAACGGATCATACCAATCAGCTTTTTCTTTTGCCCATTCAACCCATCTTTGTGTATTTTCATCGAAGTTCTTTTGAGCTTCCACAGCAGATACGTATGCACGAATTTTACAAGCCAAAGCATAATCTTCAGCTTCGTTTTCTAGAGCGATAACCCTTTCGACCTCTTCATTATAAATTTCCTGACGTCTTTCCTTGGCTTTTCTTTCTTCTTCAGCCTTTCTAGGAGCAGCTTCTCGAGCTTCGCGATCAATTCTTACATTCTCTGATTCTTCATACATATCGATCAACATTTCAGGTAGTCTTTGCTCTATAAGGATACTTTCGCCATCTCGATAATGTTTATTTTCGAGAACAGAAAATCTAAGCTTGCCGTTGAAAACATAATCCCATTTTCTTATATTAGGTTTGTAGGCATAAGTTCTTGTAAGTCTATCTCTTTCATATTGTTCCATAGCCTTTTGCTCTTCTTTAGTCAATACATGCGGAACCTTTTCCTCAGTTTCTGTAATTTTGTATCGAACAATCTCATTACGAATAGTTAGAGTAAGGTCTTCGTTCACGCTACCACCTAGAGATTCTACACATTTAAATAGTGCATTAAGAATTTTGTATACTCTTGTAAGCGACAGTTCAGAAACATCTCTGTAAAGAAAAGGTTCACCTTCCGGCGGTCTGTAATATGTATCTCTTTTGCGTGAAGCGTTTGGATCCAACGGATGAGTTTGTTTCCAAGATTTAATTTTTCTATCGTGTTGTATTATCTTTGGATGCAATTTATCTTCCTTGTTAATACTTAATGAACTTAAAGCGTCTAATACTGCACTTTTTTCCTCTAATTCAAGGAATAATAATGAATTTATAAAAATTTCTTCAATTGGAATTAGAATCTTTGAAGATACACTCTTTGATTTTTGTAATATAACGACTTTTATATCAGACAACGGAAGTGGTACTTTTGTTACCGGATTACCCATTTGAAGATTTGTCCAATAAGAATTTGATGGTGTAGGAATATTAGCATCAATGCAAGCTTGTTTTAACTTTGCATATGATATGTTATATTTTTTAGCAACCTTTGAAACTGACAACTCCCATATTTCATTATACAATTGTTCTCTTGAAATTTTCAGCACATCTTGGTCGTTCAATTCGCATTCACCCTTTCCGTTATTTAATATTTGATCATAAAACACTCGGCGTGTTTCTATTTCTTTTATAATTCGTTTGTTTTCTTCTTCAGCAATTCTCATCTCCTTTTTTAATCTTCGCCACGCAATAAAAAACTTAAATCGTTTTTCATGGTTTGAAATTCAGATATAATGGTCTCCAAATTTTTCTCTATACTTTGAACTTGAACTTCGTTTATTTTGCCATGATTATATGCAATCAATCTTTCCGGAATAATATTGTATGACCAACTGTCAGTATATCTGTCCTCAGTGTGTATAGCAAAACCAATAGGCAGTTGATTGTTGCGCATCCCACAGCTTACAGCCATAGGAGATATTCCTAAATAATCAGCAGCAATTTTACATGTTATCTTCGGCATATTCCTAATTTCATCATCAGTATATTTACCCAAAACTATTCACCTCCTTGTTTTGTTGTTATATAATAATCATTCATATTTTTCAGTAAGCAATTTCTTAAACTTATCTGCTGCGTAAAAATACTCTGTTGTTCCGTTTGTTTTTTGAGTAAACAACCAATCTGTATTCACCAGTTTGTTAATTTTACGAGTATTTAAAATACCATTTTCGATAAAATCATAAAACCTATATTCATCCTCTGCAAATGTCCATTATGTTCTATTAAGAGTAGATATGGCGCTTTTATCTGTAAGCTTTGAAAAGCAACAAGCTGGATGTTCCTCGAATAATCTTTTGAGATACTTAATCATCGTTTTATCATTACTATAAATATCCAGAAGATAATTTGCAATATAGTTCCCAACCATAGGTAAGTCATCCATCTTTATATCAAATACAAATATGGTTAATTTGCTTGCGAAGTTAACAAACTGAATGCATTTTCTTTTATCAAAATAAAACAGTTTACCGCCCCACTCCAGAAGACGATTTCCACTTTCTTTTTTTAGTGTTGCTTTAGCAATTTCATTCATTGGAAAACTTAAATCTTCCGGCATTTTAAGTTTATATCTTTCAAAGGTCTGTTTTGTTACATAAAAAATCATAGACCATACCTCATTTGCTCAAAGATTTATATGTTGGCAACAAGATCTTTTCGTATCTTGCTGTAATGTATGTCTTATAAAATTCCTTTTGCAAATCGGATATATAAATAATGTTATCAATAAATGCATATATAAATTCAATATCAATATTGGGAACAATTCTTAAAATTGCTTTATTACAATCTTCATATTCCATTGAAGAAATGAAATCATAGTAGTTGATTTTTTTGTCATTCAGTTTAATTGCGGATGTAGGGAATTGGAAAATACGGGCATTTAGTTCATCTTCGTTTTCTAAAACAGTTCTCATTATCTTTTCGTCTGCCTGTGGAAGCAAACAACTACCGCAATCAAAAACAGGTGCAATCTCAGATGTTTGAGTTTCATCATCGAACAAAAATCCCCAGTTACCATTGTGCCTGTCGAAATTGCCAAGTAAGGCATCTACTACAAACACATTCCAGAAATGCTTAAGCAATTCTTCGGGACTTACAAATTGTTGCTTTTCTATGGTTTCGAGAACATCGGAAAGCTCTGTTCCTGTACCATTATGTTCAGAGTCAATAACGGTATTTTTTATAGAACAAAAATCATATAAGTTTTTATTTTTATCAGTAAAATCCTTGCATGCACAAACAATTTTCACCTTGCCATTTACAGTAAAGGTTCCAAGTTTTGTTTTTTGTGCTTTTATGCCTATCATATTAAATATACTGCTTGCTATATGCTCGCTAATTGAACTGTTGGTATATGATAATTCTGTTGGCTTTTTATTTCCTGATGGAGGAAACTTAAGCATATATCTTTCACCTTCATATTCTACTGCAATTTTCTTTCCGTTTGCACCATTATATGCTCTGCCCATAATTCGCTTACAGTTTGTAAAATCAATTCTGTTTGCCATAATGTTACCTCCATAAATATTTCTGCCTTAAATAATCCGCATGCTCCGGCGTTATTAGTCCATCGCTGATTTCTGCCATATTGATGCTTCCGTAAAGTTCGCCCCAATAGCAATCTATCAAAGTGGAATTCTTTGATACGGCATCTTTGTATACATCCAAATCATGTTGTAGATATGAAGGAAGACCATACTCGTAGGAACGCTCTCTTGCAAGAGTTGTCATTCTGTCATCAAGCAGGCTCTCCATAGACACATTTAATACTTTTGCGATTTTATATAATGTTTCTCCGGAACACTTTTCAATGTTTGTTTTACCGCTGCACAATTCACTAAGTGTCGCATGGGGAATACCGGAGAGTTTTGCCAATCGGTATTTTGTCATTCCGATATTACTTAAAATTTCATTTATACTCATTTTCATCACCCTAATATATTCTATGCTATTATTATATCGCTATACCGAAATAAAATCAAGTGATTTTTAATAATTTTAGTTGAAACGTCAAAAACCCTGCAAGAATTGGCTCTTACAAGGTTTTTGTAATTTTTTATTATATCCGTTATATACGGATGTTTTCGAAAGATTGCACAATTTGTCAAATCTCCGAAAGGCGCACGGTTACGCCACTTCGATGTAAAAAGTTTCTATGTTGCTCTCACTGTATGGTCGGAATAGCGCGAAATAGAAAGTTTTTTGTTTAATAGCGCAAAGCCACGCTATTAAAGGGTTTACGAGAAAAATTGTTTTCGCTTTATTGCGACAGTTTTTGCAAAAAACTTAACTTTATCTTCTGAAATCTCTAGCTTTTGTGCAATTTCAGAAATTGTTAATCTTTTCTTTAAAAGCGACAAAACAACAGATTCATTTTTGCTAAGTTGTTGCTCAAATTGTTCTTCCATAATTCTGTTTTCGACTCGTAAATAACCAGAATCAATAAAGCTATTTATAGAATATAAATTAAAGCTGTCGTTACTGTTATCACTCAAAGATGCATCCATCGATTTATCCATATTGTATTTTACATAATGACGATTTTTAATTTTTAGTGATTCTTTGGCACGCTTGGTAATGAACTTTTCAAAGTCGCCAAATGCAGGTGTATATTCCTTTACTGCTTCGCAAATTGCAAGAGCAATAATTTGTCGCCGGTCTTCTTTAGGTGTAGTTTTTCCGATTTGGATAAACAATTTGTCTGAAAGCGGTTTATAAAGTGCCAGGACTTGTTCCAAATCATACTCTTGCTTTTTCTTTCTAAGTATAACTTGACCCGCCCACAGTTTGTTTGCATCATCATATTCGAACTCAAAGCATACAGGCAATTTCATTCCTGTTGATAGGATTTCATCTACTAAGCCAAATACCATTCCGTTTTTACACTTTTTGTCCCTTGGGTTCTCTGATTCTGCAATAACCAGTGTTCGCGAGCTAGCATCAAACCCGAATTGAATATTTTCAGGTAATTGATTTCGCAGTGCATCGCTCAAAAATAGTTTTTGATTACTTCCCAATGTGGCAGTAAGCTTTTCTTGTTTTTTCGGTTTGTTAAACCAGACAATTTTTTCTAAATTTAATTGCATATTTTATGCACCTCCTGCTATAATTTTACAGCAAGCCACAAATATCGACAACACTCTAAGATGTAAATATTTATTAAATATTGATTTTTTTAATGTATTGTGTTAAAATATAGACATAAGATAGATTAGGAGGTGAACTTATGTGTAATAGAAGTACGCTTGATGTATTGTTAAAAGAAACTCATTCAGAGCTTCGAAAAATCTTCGGCGAAAAACTTGATAGTGTTATTCTTTATGGCTCTTACGCAAGAGGGGATTATGATTCCGAGTCAGACATTGATGTTATGGCTTTGGTTGACCTTGAAAAAAGTGAGCTTGCAAAATACAGACGCACAGTATCTGACTTTGCGAATGATATCGACTTAAAGTACGATGTTCTTTTATCTGTTAAATTACAGGATAAGTTCACTTTTGAAAAATACGGAAACGCTCTTCCGTATTATATTAACATTGCAAGAGAGGGCGTGAATGTTAGTGTATAGTAAAGAAATGATTGATTTATCACTTTATCGCCTCAGTAAAGCAAAAGCGGACTTGAAAGATGCAAAGAGAACGCTTGAACTTGAAATGTTTGATACAGCAGCCAATCGTTCTTATTATGCAATCTTTCATGCGGCTCGTGCTGTTTTGGCACTTGATGGCCAAGACTACAAGAAACATTCTGGTGTAATCAGTAATTTTCAAAAGGACTACATTAAAACAGGGATATTTGATAAAGCAATGTCAAACATTATTAAATCTGCTTTTGATATGCGTACTGATAGTGATTATGAAGATTTTTATGTAGTACCAAGAGAAGATGTTATAAAACAAGTCGAAGAGGCAGAATATTTCGTTTATAAAGTAGAGGAATATTTAGTCACTAAAACAAAATAGAAACCGTTTCAATTACATCTTGAAATTTTAATACAGAAAGAGCAAGACTGAAACAATAAAAATCCTGAAAGCCACTATTTAAGCGGTTTTCAGGATTTTCAAGTTTTGTGTTTATATAAAGATGTTTTCGAAAGATTACACAATTTGTAAAATCCCCGAAAGGCGCACGGTTACGCCACTTCGATATAAAAAAGTGTTCGAAAAAATAAATCAAGGAACACTTTTTTGTAATTCAGGAAACCACAACATGAAATTGTTGGTTTCCTGAAAGATAAAAAGTTTCTATGTTACTCCTACTATATGTACGGTTGATTTAGAGACGTTAAATTTTTTTGCAGCCGCACGTACTGTGGCACGGTTTTGTATAATGTATTCTGCCAGCTCAAGCGTACGCTGCTCAATGTA
>JAZROS010000100.1:0-6343 GCA_045648825.1 Clostridia bacterium
AATATATAAAGAATACAGAGGTGTAAATGTATGATAAAGATACTTTTCGTCTGCCACGGCAACATTTGCCGAAGTCCTATGGCAGAGTTTGTTATGAAGGATATAGTAAAGAGAAATAATGTCAGCGATATGTTTGAAATCGCCTCCTGTGCCACAAGTACAGAGGAGATAGGCAACAGCGTTTATCCGCCTGCCCAAAAGAAGCTTTCCGAGCACGGTATATCCTGTGCCGGCAAAACAGCACGTCAGATGACAAAAGCTGACTATGACTATTTCGATTACATCGTTGCAATGGACAGGTATAACCTGAAGAATATGGTTCGGTTTGTAGGCGATGACCAGGACAAGAAGGTGTCGCTTCTTATGGACCACACAGACCGCCCGGGCGATGTGGCAGACCCGTGGTATACGGGCGATTTTGAACGAACCTGGCAGGATGTAAATGCCGGCTGTGAGGGACTGTTCAAGAAGATAATATGACAGCAAAAAGAGCTTCACAAAAAAGTGAAGCCCTTTTTTATACAATCCTGACTTTATAATGCCTGAACCATTCGTCTACCTGCAAAAGATACCCTATAAACTGCGGCATCGCCATAAGCTGACCGAAAAACGGCTTACCGTAATCGGACGCACCCTCTTTTGTAAGGCTTTGAAGCACCATCTTGTCGCAAAGTGCGGTAAGAGGTGTGTTCGGGTCTTGTATAAGCTCTCTCAGTCTTGCCTTTACCGCACGCTCATAATGCGGGTCGTGGGTTTTGGGGTATGGGCTCTTTTTGCGGAACAACACCTCGTCGGATAAAATTCCCCGAGCCGATTCACGCAGTATGCTCTTTGATACGTTACCGCGGTTTTTGTACTCCCACGGGATATTCCATACATACTCGACTAAGCGGTAATCGCAAAACGGAACTCTAACCTCAAGACCGCTTGCCATACTCATTCTGTCCTTGCGGTCTAAAAGATTGGTCATAAACCAGACAATGTTAAGATACGAAATTTCACGACGGCGTGCTTCTTCGGCAGAGTCGCCGTCAAAACGTGGAGTTTTGGCAACCGACTCCTCGTACCGTGCGGATGAATATGCGTCTAAATCCAAAGTATTTCTGACCTCATCCTTTAACACGCTTTTTCGGAGTGAGAGGTCGTAGCACCACGGAAACCTCCGCTCGTCGAAGGCTTTTTTGTCCCGAAACCACGGATACCCGCCAAAAATTTCGTCCGAACATTCGCCTGAGAGAAGAACGGTGTGGTTCTTTTTTATTTCACGGCAGTAATAGTAGAGCGATGCGTCAACATCTGCCATACCTGGCAAATCCTTGCAGTAGAGTGCGGGATATAAAAGCTCCGACAGCTCATCTAAAGAGCATTGTAAGACGGTATGGTTTGTGCCACATTCCTCGGACACTCTTTTAGCCCAAGGTGCATCGCTGTCCGGCTGAAATGCCGTGCTTTTGAAGTATCTGTCGTTCCCAATATAGTCGAAGGAATAGGTTGCAAGCTCCTTGTTTTGAGAACGCATATGCTTTGCGGCGACTGCTGTTATAAGGCTGGAATCAAGTCCGCCCGAAAGAAGTGTGCCGATAGGTACGTCGCTTACAAGCTGTCTGGTTATCGCATCACAGACAAGCTCACGCACCTTTTCAACAGTTTGCTCGTAGCTGTCGGTATGCTCGTGGCTTTCTAAGTGCCAGTAGCAGATGTCCTTAATACCGCTTTTTGAAATTATCATCGAATGGGCAGGCTTAAGCTCTGATATGCCCTTGAATACGCCATTTCCGGCAGTTCTTGCAGGCGACATTGCCAAAAGCTCGCATAAGCCGTCTATGTCAACTTCAGCATTTATATACGGGTGAGTAAGAATTGCTTTTATTTCAGAGGCAAAGATTACTTCGCCGTTTTTTATGCTGTAAAAGAATGGCTTAACGCCGAAACGGTCTCTGCACATAAAAACTCTCTGTCTCATACTGTCCCAGATAGCAAAGGCATAGATGCCGTTTAGCTTTTTGGCGCAGTCTGCACCATAGTGTATGTAACACATCAAAAGGACCTCTGTGTCGCAGTCGGTGGTGAAGGTATAACCTCTTGCGAGCAAATCCTCTTTTAGCTCCTTTGTATTGTAAAGCTCGCCGTTATAGCATATAACAAACTCGTAGCCTTCCACAGTACGCTTCATCGGCTGAATACCACGCTCGGGGTCTATAACGGCAAGGCGACAATGTGCAAATGCCGCGTGCTCGCCTACCCATTCACCGTGGGAGTCGGGACCACGTGCGGTCATAGTTTCCGCCATCTCGCGTGCAGTAAGACGGTGCATTGCTTCGTTTAGCATCATATTTTCGCCGAAATTTATCAGTCCTGCTATCGCACACATATATATCAAATCCTTTCCCTACTATATCTTGTTGGTATAAATTATGCTTTTCGATTACTTTTGGTGATAAATCGCTTGTGCATTGAAATTTGCTGTGATATAATAAATTTAACAATGTTGAATTTAGATAAAAATATTGGCATATAGATTATACAGTCTTTATAAACGGATAAATGCAAAATCAAATACAAAGGAGAATTATTATGAGAAAAAAACTTCAGGACAAAATGTTTGAGATAAGTTACCTTATCGAACTTTTAATATCACTTCTCGTGAGCGTTGCTGTGGTAATTATGGCGGTGCAGGCAGTGATAGAGATGTTTGATCTTTCATTTTTAGAGGACGGTATCAACTCACTTGTTTTAATTCTGGACAAAGCAATCACACTTGCCATCGGTGCCGAACTTATAAAAATGCTTTGCAAGCACACGCCTGAAACAATTATTGAGGTTTTGGCATTTGCCCTTGCGCGTCAGTTGATTGTAGGACATGCAGCACCCTGGGAAAATCTGACTACGGTTGTGGCTATTGCTATACTTTTTGTAGTCAGAAGATTTTTGCTCAATCGTCATGATATGGTAGAAACCCCCAACGGTTTTGTAGAGATTGCTGATAGAGAAAAGGATCAATAATTTTCAAGTTCTAACTTTAAAGAATCATCGTTAATAAGGTTTTAATCTAAACCTTATATCTCTTATATCATTGTGCAATAGGAAGGGGCGAAGTGATATGAAAAAGTTAATGTTGTATATTTTAGTGCTAATTACCTTGCTTTGCTCCTGCAAGAGTGAGCCGATGTCGGAAGAAAAAGGGATTATTAACCCGACGGGCAATACTGTGGAAACGAGATTTTCTGTTCCCGCCGGCTACGAAAGAGTCCCTGCAGAAGATGGCAGCCTGCTGAGTTTTATTCGCAGTTACAGCCTGAAAGAAGACGGTGCTCCTGTGCTTCTTTATAACGGCAAAAATAAAAATAACCAAAGTGCACATACGGCGGTTTTTACTCTGCCGATAGAAAACGCAGATTTGCAGCAATGTGCCGACTCAGTAATGAGAATGTATGCGGAGTATTACTGGCATATCGGACAGGCTGACAAAATCGCATTCCACTTTACCGACGGCTTTCTATGCGAATATTCAAAATGGAGAAAGGGCTACAGACCTATTGTTAGCGATAGTGCGACAAAATGGGAGAAAAAAGCAGACCTTGACAAATCATATGACAATTTTGTAAAATATCTAAAAACGGTGTTTTCTTATGCAGGAACTGCATCAATGGAGGCACTTGAAACAGAAGAAATACCGCTTTCAGAGCTTGACGCAGGCGATATTATTATAAAGGGCGGAAATCCCGGACACGTGGTAATGGTAGTTGACGTATGCAAAAGAGCGGACGGCAAAAAGGCATTTTTGCTTGCACAGGGCTATATGCCGGCACAGGAGTTTCACATAATCAAAAACCCGATGCACAAAAATGACCCGTGGTACTATGAGGAAGAAATGAGCTTTCCGCTTAAAACGGCAGAATATACATTTAACGATGAAGGTATGTTGAGAAGACTAAAATATTAAATAATTTAACGAACAGGAGGTGGTCTTTATGTACGGATACGAAACATTTCACGAAAAGCTGGCAGAAGGTCTTATTGCCAACGTAAGAGGCGGAAATCCTCCGCACGCATATATTTTTGAGGGCGATGCAGGATTGGGAATTTTTGAAACGGCACGTCTTTTTGCCGCGAGCCTTGCGTGTACGGCAGATAATAGCCCTTGCGGTGTCTGCAACTCGTGCGTGAGTGCTAAGGCAGAGAGTAATCCCGATATTATTGTGATAAAGCCCGAAGACAAGAAAAAGTCAATAAGCGTCGAGCAGATGAGAGAAATGATTTCCGATGCGTATGTAAAGCCGTTTCTTGCAAAAAGAAAGGTCTATATATTTAAAGACGCGGGCATCGCCACCGAGCCGGCACAAAACGCAATCCTGAAGCTTATAGAGGAGCCGCCCGAGTATGCGGTTTTTATCCTTATATGCGATAATGCCGAGCTATTGTTGGAAACAATCCGTTCGAGGTGTGTTAAGGTGCGTTTTTCGCCTCTTTCAGATGAAAAAATGACCGAATATGTGGAAAACATCAGCCCCAATAATACAAAACGTGAGTTTATTGTGCGTTATTCTGCAGGAATTCCGCAAAATGCAAAAAATATAATAGAGGACGAGAGCTTTGACCGAATCAGAACGGAAACGGTTAAAAGACTTCCGCTTCTCTTCTCGCAAAGAAAGCTTACGGCATATAACTTAGCGGATTTTGTTGAGGAAAATAAGGAAAATGCGGCACTTGTGCTGTCTTTGTGGGCAGGACTTATGCGGGATATAATATTTATACATCAGGACAGCGCAGGGCTCATAACCAACAGCGACTATGAACGCGACCTTACTGAGCTTGCCGCCAGAGTTGACGAAAAAGCGGCGGTCAAGGCTTTGGAAAGCATTATGCTTGCCGAGGAAATGCTAAGACGTTATGTGAGCCTTAGGTCGTTGGTGCTTAGAATGGCGCTTTCAATTAAGCCGAATTAGTAAAAATAAATAAAAATCAATTTAAGTCCCGACACTATTTTGGTTTGTCGGGACTTGTCAATTAAGGTAAAATGTGTTATTATATATAAAATATCCGAAAGAGTGAAAGGAGGAAAACACGTTGCACGAATTTAAGAAGTTCAACGAAATGAGACCTCTTGTAGAAAAACTTGCAAAGGTATGCGAGGAGGTCGGTTATATCGACCCTGAGCTTTATGACAAATATGAGGTGCGCCGCGGATTGAGATATAAGAGCGGTCGAGGCGTTTTAACAGGTCTTACCGAGATTGGAGAGGTTAAGTCCTATACCATTGACGATGGCGAGATGATTCCCTGCGAGGGCAAGCTTTACTATCACGGAGTTGATTTGGAAAGCTTGGTTGAGGGCTTTTCGTCTGATAACCGTTTCGGCTTTGAGGAAACGGCATATATTCTCCTTTTCGGTATTCAGCCGACTAGGGAGCAGCTTGCAGAATTTAGAAAGCTTTTATCCGAGTACAGAGCACTCCCCAACAGTTTTGTAAGAGATGTAATTATGAAAGCACCGTCAGGGGATATGATGAACGGTCTTGCAAGAAGTGTTCTGACATTATATTCATACGATAAAGAGGCTGACGATACATCTATTGCTAACGTACTAAGACAATGCCTGCAGCTTATTGCAGTTTTCCCGATGTTGTCCGTTTACGGCTATCAGGTATGCAATCACTATCTTAACGGTCATAGCCTTTATATACATACGCCACCTGCAGAGCTTTCGACAGCGGAGACAATTCTCTATATGCTCCGCCCCAACAGAAAATACACCGAGCTTGAGGCGAAAATCCTTGATATTTGCCTTGTAATCCACGCAGAACACGGTGGCGGTAACAACTCAACCTTTACCACTCACGTTGTATCATCGTCAGGTACAGATACATATTCTGTTGTGGCGGCATCCTTAGGCTCGCTTAAAGGACCAAAACACGGCGGTGCGAACAAAAAGGTTGTAGAGATGTTTAATGACATCAAGACCAATGTTAAGGACTGGACAAATGAAGAAGAGCTGACAGCATATTTGCAGAAAATTATAGATAAGGAGGCTTTTGATAAGAGCGGGCTTATCTACGGAATAGGACACGCAGTTTATTCTATATCCGACCCGAGAGCGAAAATTATCAAAAACTTTGCCAAGCCTCTCGCCGAGGAAAAGGGCAAAATGGACGAATACCGCCTGTATGAAATGGTGGAGAAAATTGCGCCCACACTTCTTTCTAAGCGTAATCGTGCTGCAAGTGCGAACGTGGACTTCTATTCAGGCTTTGTATATGATATGTTAGGACTCCCCTTAGAGCTTTACACTCCGATTTTTGCTATTGCCAGAATTGCGGGCTGGAGTGCACATCGTATTGAGGAGT
>JAZROS010000101.1:0-12388 GCA_045648825.1 Clostridia bacterium
TTGAACATAAAAAGCTTTGGTGCGTGTTCCAGCCGCATACCTACTCCCGCACCCGCACTCTGTGGAACGAATTTGTCGAAAGCTTTGACTTGGCAGATGAGCTTATTATAACTCATATCTATGCAGCAAGAGAGGTTTTTGACGGTGTAACAAAGCCTGAAAATCTCGCCGCCGATATTGCAAAACGTGGCATTAAGGTGCGCTTTGTGGAAAAGTTTGATGATATAGAAAACCTACTGAAGCAGGAAGTATCAGCAGGCGACGTTGTCTTTACAATGGGAGCAGGAAACGTTGTTGAAATTGCTGATAATATTGTGAAATAGTTAAGAGGGTTGCAGCGCAACCCTCTTACAAATTACTGAAACATTTTAACAATTATAGGATTTAATTCTTGATTTTGGTCAAATACTTTGTGTCCATCAATACTTTTGGGGTAATTTTGTCATAATCCCTCGGTATACATTCTAGAGTCTCATCAGGTCTTTCCGAGAGCCAAAGCCCTATTCGTTTACCTAACAGCATAGGCTTAGTAGCAAGTATGTACTCTCTTATTCGCTTTCTTCCATCTAGTTGCGTAATCAATTCTACAGAAAAGCCTTCAAATTCTCCACGAAATATAATTTCAAAACTACTTGTATATCCTCCCTCATTTGCTGAAACTACAATATAATCTTTATAATTGTTAGGCAAAACCTTCATACGCACATATGAGAATGTATTAATACTATCTATAAAAAATCTAATTCTCGTTTCTACCATTTCCAACCACAATCTATAACATATCCCTTTCTACTTGCTTCAAATTCATCTTCAGCACGTTCTGTTTCAAAGACATTGGATATTCTTGTCGGATGATGACATCTCGGGCAAAATTCCTCTTCCTCATCATAGAAACCAGCACATTGTGCACATCTTAAATAAGCCATTAATATACACCTCCATTCTTATTAGTCAAGCGAATCTTAAATATTTCATAATCCCGTCGATACAACGAGTCTTGATTCACAACACAAAAAGGATTATAGTTAAATAATATTTGGTTTTCTACTTTTATCCATTACACTAAAAGGTCTCATGTCTCCTACGATTTTAGACCAATGGCAACCATGATATGCTACTAAAAAATCATGAAAATGCATACCTTTGTATGGTGTTATATCAAAATTTTGCGGTAGAATATCCTCTTTTCTATACCACCATTGTAAATAGTCATTATCTTTATTGTCAATAACATTTAAGGCATATCCAAGATCCAAATAAAAATAAGGAACATATGGAACACCATTTAAGAATCTATGTGCTGCTACCCAACGCATAGTCTGTGCAACAGTTGATTGCTCAACAGGAATTGTTTGCAATCGAACTAATTTTGCAGCATTTGCTAAAGTTTTCATATATAATGCAAATGGTTGTTTTGCCAATATGCAATTTTCAATTTGTTTAGCAGAATATTTAGATATATCATCATAGTTGCTAAATAATTTATCGAATTGTTGTTTTGTCCATGTCATTATAAATCTCCTTGTAAATTAATTCTTTTATCAATAAGCACCACATAACTAAATTTATATTAAAATAACTCATTAAATCTTGATTTAGCCCAAATAGACCACGGAATTATTTGCTCTTTAGTTCTTATACACATTAATCTTGTATGTGTGTTGAGTAGCTCTATATTATTTAACGCCAACTCTTCATCGTCTACCCATATTTCTTTTAATTCACCACACCAATCAAACACCTCTTTACCAACATCGACATTCTTATTGCAGTATATCTTTACATGTCTCAATTCTTCGCATCCCCAAAAAGCTTTCCAACCAATTTTATATACATACTTAGGTATATTTATACTTAACAACTTTTCGCATCTCATAAAAGCTTTTTCCTCAATTATCGTCAACGAATCAGGTAAAACAACTTCCCTTATATACTGATTATCAAAAAATGCTTTTTCACCTATCTTTGTTATCCCATTAGGAATAACAACTCTGCTATCACTACCTTTGTAACGCAATATAGTTGTATTTTCAATTTCAAAATTTTTTATAGCTTTCTCATACTCTTTTTTCTTCTGTTGTCTTTTCTCCCATTCTCTCTCCACATGTTCCGCCGTTTCTTTTGCTGTTTTTATCCATTTATCAAAAGCACACCAGTCCAAAGCATTTTTGAATAAAAATACTATGGTTTCCTTCGCACTAACTTTAATCTTTAAGTATTCCATTTCACGTTTAAAAAACAATAAAAATCTTACTTTCTCAAAACCAATGGAAGTATCCTCTATATTTTTTACAAAAATTCTTTTTATTGTACCCGAAGAACTTGGAAATATAATCTGACCATGTTCAAGTTCTACCGAAACCTTCCTTAGTTTTCTATCATTCTTCATATAAGCTTCAATAATCACACTAATACCACCCTATCTATTTTTCTCCATATTAACATATAATTCCACTTTTGTCAATATTGATTCCACCTATGGTGTAAAATAGTTATGTACATTATATAAAAGTAGGTGATATAATGAAAATGGAGTTTTCTCAGAATTTAAAGGCTCTTAGACAAAGCAAAAATCTAACCCAAGGGCAATTAGCATCACGATTAAGGCTAAATAAATCTATTATTTCTGCATACGAAAATCAGGAGAGACTACCGTCTATTGCAGTTCTTATTAAAATATCCTTAGAGTTTAATGTTTCTATTGAATTTCTTCTCGGAATGGACAAATTCCGTACACTTGATGTATCAAAGCTAAACGAAGAACAGGTAGTTGCCGTTTCAAATATAATCAAGCAATTTGAAATTGCAAATCAAAATAACACAAAAGACCTTTGACAACAATTACGTCAAAGGTCTTTTAATTTCTAACTTCTTGCCTTTGGCTTGAAAATCAGCGCAGACAAAAGTCCAAAAAGGACTGCAGCGCCAAGTCCTGTCGCGCCCGCCTCAAAGCCACCCGAGAGTGCACCAATCAAGCCTTTGTCCGAAACCGCACGGAATACTCCCTTACAGAGATTATACCCAAACCCTGTAAGCGGAACGGTTGCACCCGCCCCTGCAAAGTCAACTATATATTCATACACTCCTACAAGCTCTAAAAACACTCCTGCTACTACATAACAGACAAGAATTCTTGCCGGTGTAAGCTTTGTTTTATCTATCAATATCTGCCCTATCACGCATATCAAACCGCCAACTACGAAAGCTTTGAGAAAACTCATATCACCTAACCCCCTCCAATATTAGTGCGTGTGCAACCGACGGAATAGTTTCGCCCTGATTTATCGCCTGCGTATTCATAAGTGCACCTGTTGCCATCAAAATCATCTTTTTGATTTTGCCCGACTGCAGTTTTTTTATCGTATCGGCGCAGAACACACTTGCAATGCAACCGCAACCGCTGCCGCCTGCGTGAACATCCTGCTCCTTGATATTATAAATCAGGCAGCCGCAATCGTTATGCTTTTTCCTGATATCAAATCCGTTATCCTGCATCAAATCGCAAAGTATATCCGAGCCGACAACACCCAAATCGCCTGTAAGTATCAGGTCATAGTCGTCTGCATTTGTGCCTGTGTCCTTAAAGAGAGCCGTCAGAGTATCCGCTGCCGCAGGTGCCATTGCAGTACCCATATTTGACGCATCGGAAATTCCCATATCGACAATTCTGCCAGGTGTTGCACCCAAAATCCTCACGCCCTCTCCCTCTTCAACAAGACACGCTCCTGAGCCTGTTACCGTCCACTGTGCAGTCGGCGAGCGTTGACCGCCGTAATCAAGAGGCAGTCTGAACTGCTTTTCTGCCGAGCAGTAATGGCTTGACGTTACAAATATACTGCGTTCACTACACCCCGAGTCAACCGACATTGCCGCCATAATCATACCCTCACAAAAGGTTGAGCAAGCACCGAACAAACCAAAAAACGGCACTCTCATATCCCTCAGGCCATAATGTGCGCCGACACATTGATTAAGCAAATCACCTGCAAAGATACAGTTAATATCGCTTTCACATATGCCTCTTTTATCAATAACAAGCCGTACACACTCCTTCTGGAGCTTACTCTCACTCCGTTCCCAGCTTTTCTCGCCCCAAGTGTCATCGGTAAGAGTAATATCAAACTGACCGCCAAGAGGTCCTTCCCCCTCCTTTTTTCCCACAATAGACGCATATGCTGTAATTGCAGGTCTTTTATCAAACACAAAGGTTTGTTTTCCCTTTCTGCTGCTCATAAAATCACCTCTTAGCTATTTTCACCATATGAGTATTTTTTATACAAAAAAGAGAGCTGATTTAAAATCAGTCCTCTTTTAAAGAAAATTATGTCTTTTTCACGAACTCATAACTGCAGTGCGGACATCTGATTGCAATTTTACCCTTCTTCTTTGGCACCTTTGTAACCTTACGGCATTTAGGGCATTTAAAATAACGGTAATATTTTCGGTCCCTCTTTAAATACGCTTTAATACGGAACATCAATTCCATATACTTTCGGTTTTCGTTCATACGGTAAACTGTATTCTTTGAAAGAATACGGAATACACACCAGAACAAAAGTGTATATGAAAGTGCGACGCACACCTTACCAAGAAATCCGCTCAATATCATTAGCACGGCAGACGTTATCGCAAGAGCCTGTCCAAGCTTATCAAAGCCATATCTTCCTATCATAAATCTTCTTATCGCATCAAACATAAAATATCTCCTTGATTTTCTATTATCACTATTCTATACGAGCTTTCATAATAAATCAATAGAGTTCATTCTTTGTTTACATTAAATTTACAAAAAACGGACTGTTTCGGGGTGGGTTATCCGAAACAGCCCTATGGGTTTTGTTTGTGAGTAAATATCAATATGTGTGTCTGTGGAAAGATACCTGCTCACTCACAACATTATAATACATAATTTGGAATTTTGCAAGTACTAATTTTAATGCCTTTCATATCATACACCTGTTATCTCTCTTATAATCTTTGCCACACCGCAATCTTTACAAGTATCTGTTACTCTATCAGCAACCGCCTTAACTTCATCAATCGCATTTCCCATCGCTACACCGATTCCGGCATATTTTATCATATCAATATCATTTAAACTGTCGCCGACTGCAACAGAAAACTCCCTGTCTAAATTAAGCTTATCAAGCACAAACTCTATTCCCTCGGCTTTTGATATTCCTTTTATCGAAGCCTCGCTGTACGTCGGATGATATATAATGTCCATTTCTTCGCTTATAAGCTTCTTAATCTTTCCCGAAATATCAGGCGACATATCTATTTTGGTAATGCCTCTAATACGGCTGGAAAATTCTTTAATATCCATAATTTCGTCATTTAATGATAATAGGGTTTCCCCATTACCCATAACCGCCCAAAAATCAGTTTTAAAAAACTCTTCCGCAACGGCTTTTGCAAAGCTTTCAGATACAGTCTCTTTTCTTATAAATACCCCTGCAACTATAATTTCTGCACCCATTGAGCATATAATTCCGCTCCAGTTTGCTTTGTCAAGCAAATGTTTAGAGGTGGAATAAGGTCTTCCGGTACACAAAAATACATAATGTCCATTTTTAACCGCACTATTTATCACAGCTATGTTTTCATCAGGAATTACACCATCAACAGCAGTTGTTCCGTCTATATCAAGAAAAAATGCCCATTTATCCATTTTCCTGCTCTCCTAAAACTAATTTATAACCTTATACCCACCACATTTTAACATTATATCAACAAAGACTCTCGTTTGCAATAGTTTTTGTAAAAAGTTGACAATACCTCAACTTTTTGCTAATATAATTATAGAATATGGAAAAGATATATTTACCAAATATACTCAAAGGCAGGTCCTAAACAATGGTACAAATCATCACAGATTCATCAGCAGATTTTGAACCTCACGAGCTTGAAATGTATGGTATATTGTGTATACCAATGAGCATTTGCTTTGGCGAGAAGGAATACCGCATAAACGAAAACATTACCAAATCTCAGTTTTATGAGCTATTAGAGACAAGCGCGGAATTCCCAAAAACTTCACAACCATCACCAAGTGAGCTTGAAGAATACCTAAAAAAGTTTAAGGCATCAAACGACGAGTGTATAGTTATAACAATTTCCTCAGCATTAAGCGGAACATATCAAAGTGCCGTTATGACAAAAGATATTACAGAGTATGATAACTGTTATGTCATAGACAGCCTTAACGCAACATGTGGCGAGCGTATTCTCGTCGAGCAAGCTGTAAAGCTCAGAAATGAGGGTAAATCTGCAAAGGAAATTGCCGAAATACTCGAAAGCCTTAAAGGCAGAATAAAGCTAATGGCTTGTATTGACACCTTAGAGTATCTCTACAAGGGTGGACGACTTTCAAAGACTGCATACACCGTAGGCTCAATGGTAAATATCAAACCTATAATAAGGGTATCTGATGAGGGCAAAGTTGAAGTATGCTCCAAGGCTCTTAGCATCAGGCAGGGTATTAAAAGTATTTGCAACACACTGACAAAAATCAACCCGGACACCTCGTATCCCATATACATTGTATATTCGCATAATCGTAAAAATGCAGATGTTTTAGTAAAGCATCTTAATGAAAAAGGCTATGAAATACCGGAAGAAAGAATAATCAATATAGGTGCAACCATCGGTGCTCACGTCGGCACAAACGCCTGCGGATATATCTGCATTGCAAAGGAGAATTAAGAAAATGGCTCTTGACAGTATTGCTGTTTTAGCTTTAACAAAAGAACTTTGCTCCGCTCTTACAGACGGAAGAATTGATAAAATTCATCAACCTGAACGCGATGAGCTTACTGTTTCTGTGCGTACCTACACCGATAGTTATAAGCTTATTATCAGCGCAAGCCCATCAAATGCACGTATTCACTTTACTAATGTAGGCAGAGAAAATCCGAAAACTGCGCCTATGTTCTGTATGCTTTTGAGAAAACATATTCAGGGCGGAAAAATCATATCAATCTCACAGCCCGATTATGAACGAATTATTGATATTACAGTACAAACAAGAAACGACCTCGGAGATGTTGTACTAAGGCACCTGATAGTCGAGCTTACGGGCAGAAATGCAAATATTATTTTGACAGACGAAAACAATAAAATTATAGAAGCTGCAAGACACGTCGATTTTACACAAAGCTCAGTAAGGCAAATCATGCCCGGACTTAACTACTCTGCTCCGCCCCCTCAAGATAAGATTCCATTTCTTGACAGCAGCAAAGAGTTTAACATAAGACTTGATGATGTTACGCAGTCCGCACAATCGGCTCTTATGGGACAAATTTCAGGCATAAGTCCGATTTTTGCAAGAGAGATAATCTACCTTGCAACAGGCCGTACCGATACTATGTCTTCGTCCCTTACCGATACATCAAAAAAGCGAATTCTCGACTTATTAAACCAATACAGATTAAAAGCAATTAACGGTGATTTCACTCCCGTTATTATAACCGAAAAGGAAACAGAACGAATTATCGATTTTTCACCATTTGACATTAGTCAATATGAAAATGCCTGCGAAATCAAAAGCTTCGAGAGAATATCAGATAGCATAGAAAGCTTTTATAACACTCGTGCATCAAAGGAGAGACTAAAACAGCGCTCAGCAGACCTTTTAAAGCTTGTTACATCTAATCTGGAGCGTTTATCAAAGAAGCTGATTATACAGCAAAAAACACTTAAAGATGCAGAGAACAAGGATAAATACAGACGTTTTGGAGACCTTATCACGTCATCAATATATATGATACAGCAGGGTATGACAGAGGTTTCTGTTTCTGACTATTTTGAGCCTGATTTACCCACAGTAATTATACCCCTTTCACCTCAGCTTACACCTGCCGAAAATGCACAAAAATACTATAAAAAATACACAAAGGCAAAGAATGCCGAAACAGAAGTAATGAAACAGCTTGAAAGTACTTTAACAGAAAAAGAGTATCTTGAAAGCACCTTATCATTTGTTGAAAACTGTACCACGCTATCTGATATAAATGCAATAAGAGCAGAGCTTGCCGAACAGGGATATTTAAAATCACGCACACAAAACAGAAGAAAGCAAAAAGAGCCGAATTCCCTTCCCTATCACTTTATATCAAGCGATGGTTTCGATATTTATGTAGGAAAGAACAATCTTCAAAATGATGTACTTACACTGAAATTTGCCAATTCACAAGACATTTGGTTTCACACAAAGAAGATACACGGTTCACATACAGTTATAAAGCTCGGACTTGATAAAGATGTACCGAAAACAACTTTAACCGAGGCAGCACAGCTTGCAGCATATTATTCAAAGGGCCGTGATTCAGGTCAGGTTCCGGTAGATTATACCGTAGTCAAAAACGTTAAAAAGCCAAACGGCGCAAAACCGGGAATGGTTATCTACGATAACTATAACACAATATACACTACACCAAAATCCCCTGAAGAACTTAATTTAAAACAAATCAATAATTAAACTTCGTTAAATTCCACAAATTTCGACAGCGTGTACTGTTGTTTTTGTGGAATTTGCTTATTATGGTATTGACAAAATATTATGAGAATGATATTATAAAATAAATATGTTATTATGGATATTCGGAGCTAAAGAATGGATAAGCTTAATGAACAACAGCTGTGCAGACTTTCTGATGAGGATGTCGCAAGATTTGCTGCAAACGGCAGCAAAAATGCTGCAAATCACCTTGTTGCACGTTATCGTAATTATGTTTATAAATGTGCTGCTGCATACTTTGTAAGCGGCGGAGACAGAGATGATATCGTACAAGAAGGTATGATTGGTCTTTACAAAGCAATCCGTGATTTTAACTCCGATGTTTCGTGCTGTTTTTCTGTTTTTGCGGCAACTTGTATTAAACGACAGATTATTTCTGCTGTCAAAGCATCAACCCGTAAAAAGCATCTGCCACTTAATTCCTACATATCTCTTTCTGACACGGAATCCGAACATGAAAGTGCAGCACCTGAGCTTAACGAGCCGCTATCGGTTATACTGGATAAGGAGTATAAAACCCGAGTTTCAGTAAAAATCAGTAAAAAGCTCAGCAAGCTTGAGTTAAAGGTTCTATATTGCTATTTAGACGGTATGAGTTATCGTGATATAGCTCGTGTTATCAAAAAGGACACCAAATCGGTTGACAATGCAATATCCAGAATCAAAAAGAAGTTGTTATTCCTTCTTGGCAAGGATGACGAATAAATCTGTCTGTAGCTTAAGTAAAGCAGGTGGTACGATATGGGTGCAAGTCCCATCAGGCAGAAAGAAAATTATAAATAAATCAAAGTGAGGGAAAAATATGTACGAAGATAAGACACTTGTTTGTAAGGACTGCGGAAGTGAGTTTGTCTTTACAGCAGGCGAACAGGAGTTCTATGCAGAGAAAGGTTTCCAGAATGAACCAATGCGTTGTAAGGAGTGCCGTCAGGCTCGCAAGAACTCACAAAGACAAAGAGAATTTTATGAAATTGTATGCGCTGATTGCGGAAAGGTTGATAAGGTTCCATTTTTACCCAAGAATGACAAGCCTGTTTATTGCAGTGAGTGCTTTGAAAACCATAAGTAATATCCCTGCTTTGATTTGAGAATGGGATAGGTATTATATCTTAAGTACCACCGGATAATAGTACATAGCTTTTATATTAAAATGCAGAACGCATTAAGCGTTCTGCATTTTATTTTTATTATGTAGGAAATTACTACTTTTAAGTTGTAATTTCCGAAATAACAAAACTGCTACATTAGTCATACGCCCTCAGGCGGGGCTTCTATCAGAAGCTTTTTTACATTGCAGGTATTATGAGCCTTTTTCCCTTTTCAACAGGAAGAGTCTCATCTATATTATTTAGCTCCGCAATCATAGCAGGGTCTGTTTTATACTCTTTTGCTATATCCCATACTCTTTCTCCGCCCTTTGCAAAGAAAATTACGAGCTGGTTTGTGCCTGTTTCCTCTCCACGTTCTATTTCACATATCAAATTTATACTATCCTCAACTCTGTTAGATACATTAAATTGAACTGCACCACGAACCTCAACATCTCCTGCTCCTGTAAGAGTGTAGCTAATATGCTCGCATTCTGCGTTTATCAAAAGTTCGCCTGCCTCCCTTATATCAAATGTGTGAGTAATAGGTATCTCTGCTTTGTTACTGCACACAGGATTTTCGGTACTGTCTGACAAATAAAGCACAGAAACATCTAATATTCCGTTTGCTGTTACTGTGTTCTCTGTTTTTTCTGTCGAAACAATACGTGGTTTTGCAATAATATTATATATAGTTACAATCTGTGGCATACGATTATCTAAAGATACAACCTCTCTGACAGTTTTTACAGAAGAAGGTAGAGCTATCATTTTTTCCATTTTAACAGTAGCAGAGCGGCACTTTGTTTCTGCTCCAAAACAATAACAATCGCTAAGACAACATATCTTTTCATCACGTCTTACCGTAATTTCTGCACGTACAAGAACTTCAATATTTATATGATTTTCTGTATCTTGGCTTATCCCCCTCTGACACTTCTTCTCAACAACCATACAGCGTACCTCAACTGTATCCGTTTCCTTTATACCCTCAACCTCAAACACTTCGGTAAACGGAAATCTCGCATCAGTATTCTTTATTATATTATTTTCACCGGAATAAAGTGCCGTTACCGCCACAATCCCTTTTACAATGACTTTATTTCCAGCAATACGAACCTCTTTATCAGCAACAGATGCATCACACTTAATTACCTCAAAATCCCTGCAATCCTCTAACCCAAGCTCTTCTTTAATCAGAAACTCACACTCATTATTTGCAAGAATTCTATAAAAATCCACATCGTTGCACTTATATGCAGTATCAGCCGAAGTTACAGAGGTTATGTACTCAATCTCTTTGTTTTCAATGAGTTCAACATCTACCGCAACTAATGCCCTTAATGAAATCTTACGCGAGTTTATCAAGTTTATATCAAGCTGCTCAATATCGCAAGACAATTTTGCACACATATTATCTTTTATCTCAGGAGAATCAATAATATCGTTAAATTCAAATACAGTAGGTAAAGTCTTAACCCCGCCGCATTCTGCATCAGGTAGATATATTACATCTGCAAAAACCTTACCCTCAAAACTCATTCTGCCGTTTGTTAAAGTCTTTTTAATAATCGAACAGGTGGCATCAACGTGTAAAATTTTTAAAATATCAGGGTTTCTGTCCGGAACTATTACGTTACATTCACTACTGCATTTTATATTACGTCCAAAGGCCCGTTCTGATGCGGTAACTCTTTCTCTGATTACTTCCATTTTCTTCTTCAATCCTCCAAATCTGTAAATTTATAAGAAAAACTCTCTCACAGTAATACTATGAGAGAGCCTTATAATTTATTCTATATTATTTGATTATTTGTAGCCATTTTGAATAAGCATTGTCCCAAGCCTCAGAATCTTCAGGTTCGTATCTTGCAATATCAAATGAATTTTTAACAACCTTTCTTCCCTCGTTGATGTCAGAAATTGCACCAACAGCCATTGCCTGTGCAAGCACATTTCCTATACTCGTAGCCTCAACAGGTCCTGCTTCAACGACACGTTTTGTAGCATTTGCAGTAAATCGGCAAATCATCTTGTCCTTAATACCGCCTCCGACAATATGAACACTGCTATATTTCTTACCGTTAACCGCTTCCATACCCTCAATCGTCTGACGGTATTTAAATGCAAGGCTTTCTGCTATACAACGCACAATCTCACCCTTTGTTTCAGGTACTTTTTGCCCTGTCTTTTCGCAATATTCACGAATTCTCCTTGGCATATTACCGGGTGTCTGGAATGCAGGATAGTCAGGGTCAATAAGACTTGCAAATGGTGTTGCCTCATTTGCCTGCTTTTCAAGCTCGTCAAAGCTTAAAAGCTCGCCCTCTCTATCCCACTGTCTGCGAGATTCCTGAATAAGCCACAAGCCCATTATACTCTTAAGAAAACGGACTGTTTTATTAACTCCGCCCTCATTTGTGAAGTTATGGTTAAGAGCCTCCTCTGATACATTGGGAGTGTCAAGCTCAACACCCATCAATGACCACGTTCCGCTTGAAATGTAGATGAAGTCTTTTTCATCAACAACCGGCACAGATGCAACAGCTGAGCCTGTATCATGCGATGCAACTGCAATTACCGGTATTTGAGCAATACCCAGCTCTTCTGCAAGCTCTGGCTTTATAGTACCTACTACCTCACCAGGATATACCATTTCAGGAAAAATATCGGTGGGAATATCAAACTTTTCAAGTAAACCTTTTGCCCATGTATGTGTTTTTGAATCAAACATCTGCGAAGTAGATGCTATTGTATATTCAGCCTTTTTCTTTCCTGTCAG
>JAZROS010000102.1:0-2935 GCA_045648825.1 Clostridia bacterium
GCGTGGGTTGGTCATATGAACAACGCAAAGGCGTGTGCAGAGGAAATTATCTTAAGCGAGATAATTTATATTTAATGTTGTAACAAGCACTGAATTTGGCATTACAAATTCGATTTTTAAGGGATACCCCTAACACCCCAAACACGAAAGGAGGCGGCAAGATGCGTAACAGAACAAAGACTTTTTCTGTAAGGCTAAGTGAGCAGGAATATGAAACCTTAAATAAGGCAATAGCAAAAACAGGGCTTACAAAGTCAGCTTTTATAAGAACAGTTGCAAGTGGATATTTACCCAAACCACGACCGCCAAACGGCTATGATGGAATGGTGTCAGAACTAAGCGAAATTGCCACCAACATTTATTCCGTTTCAAATGGTATGTTAAATACAGATAAGATTGACACCACATTTTTGAAAAGTCAGGCACAGCGATTGGACAAGGTGATTTTACAAATCAACACCTTCTTCACCGTTCCTGATAAAATCAAAGGAGGCGATATAAAATGGCAACAACAAAAATATGGGACATAAAAGGAAGAGTTGATTCTTTGATAAACTATGCTGCCAATCCCGAAAAGACAGACGGAAATAAATATAGCGAAAAGCAAATACAAGCTCTCCACGATGTTATGGATTATGCTTCCGATGATTATAAAACGGAACGAAGCTTATATGTATCGGGCGTTAATACAACGCCCGATATGGCAAAGAAAAAGATGCACCAAACAAAGCTCCGTTATGGTAAGACGGATGGCATCGTAGCATTTCACGCCATACAGAGTTTCAAGCCGGGAGAGGTTACGCCCGAAATTGCACATGAAATCGGCAGAAAGCTTGCAAAAGAAATGTGGGGTGATAGGTTTGAGGTTGTGATTGCAACACACCTTAATAAAGAACATCTGCATAATCACTTTGTAATCAATTCTGTATCCTTTGCAGATGGACTGAAGTATTATGACAATACCGCAAACTATAATCTCATTAAAAAGATTTCTGATAGGCTATGCGAAGAATATAATCTGTCAGTAATACGGAATCCAAAAGGCAAAGGCAAGCATTATGCGGAATGGTATGCAGAGAAAAATGGCTATCCTACAATTCGAGGGCAGATTAGGGATGAGATAGACAGTATCATAGAAGGCTCATATACAACGCAAATTTTTTGGAAAGAACTGAAACGCAGAGGATATGAAGTTAAAAATACGGGTAAATATATCGCTGTAAAACCAACCTATGCTCAAAAATATGTTCGTCTTGATAATCTCGGCAAATATTATACTCCCGATGCAATAAACGAGCGCATTATTGCTGCAAGAAATGGTATAAAGCTTTTAGCCATAAATAAACCTAAGCCTGACTACAACGCTTGGCTTAAAAAATATGAGCCGATAAAACTCAAAGGCTTTAAAGCTCTGTATTACCACTACTTATATCTGTTCGGTAAGATACGGAAAAGGGAACCGCCACAAAGAGTATGCTTCTATCTCAGAGAGGAGCTTATAAAATTCGAGCGATACCAAAAACAGTTTCATTTTCTATATGATAATGATATTGAAACTTCAGGTCAGCTTATGGAAATAAAGCAAACGGCTGAAGACAGAATTTCCGACCTGACATCACAACGGTCAAGATTGTATCACAAACCTGATGCTAAAGGCGAAATTGCGGATATAAATGCTGAACTGAAAGAGCTTCGTGCCAAAGTCAGAATGTGCAACAACATTTCAATTGATTCAGAGCGTATTGCAGAGCATTATAAGGAAGCTCAAAGACTTGAACAAGAAGCAATAGCAGAACACTCAAACAAAAATAAATCTAAAATCAAAGATAAAGAAATTACACGATAGGATTGGAGGAACTTATGAAAATTATAAAAGCTATTATAATATTAACTTTGATAAGCATTTTTACCACAACTACATATGCTGCGGAGGTGCCGAGAGAGTCGGCACCTTGCAATACTTCAAATGAAGCGATAATTTTTGTTGAAAGTTGTATTGGTGATATATTAACCGAGGTGCAGAACGGAATGGGATATGCCGATGCAAGGGCAAAATCAAACCGCATATTCTTTAATGCTTGGCTAAGCGGTCAAACAAACGGTTATAGCTACGGAGAACTTGTTGATATTGCTAATGCTGCGATATGGCAATATCGGGATATGTATTTGCGACCTGATTTTTATGCAAATAATCTTGAAAAAGTCAGAGTTATCATTGCTCCCGTTATTGAGGATTATAAATCCGACAAAATCACTTATGCTGAAGCAGAGTTCAATGCTCGAACAAAGATTTATCAATCTGTTAATTCGTCATTTAATCCCGATGTTGAGTATATGAAAGATCCTCTTTCAAGAGATATTCCATCGGTGGATAATAGCTTATTTATACTTGCAAGAAAACTGATATTAGAAAGTAAATAGTTTCAAACATACAAAAAGGTGTGGCTGCGGTCACATCTTTTGTTTTTTATAAAATGTAAAACACGCTTGACATTTTGAAAGATTGATGCTATAATGGAAATGTAAAGTATGCTTTACTGTATGCGGAGGTGATTTCTTGAATAATAAAATACGAGAATACCGAAAAGAAAGAAAATTAACACAAGATGATTTGGCAAAAGCAGTTGATGTTACAAGACAGACTATTATTTCGCTTGAAAACGGAAAGTATATAGCATCTCTGCAACTGGCTCATAAAATATCAAAATATTTTGATATGAAGATTGAAGATGTTTTTATTTTTGAGGAGGATTAAGCATGGATTATAAAAAGAAACTCAGATCAAGATTAAACATTGCAATTACGTATATAGTACTTGGAGTAATGTTTATAGTTGGAACATTTATAACTAAAACAGAGAATGATTTTATTTCGACCTTTGGTTTTATGATGATATTAATGGGACTTGTCCGTATCAGAAATTATCGTATAATTA
>JAZROS010000103.1:0-7272 GCA_045648825.1 Clostridia bacterium
GGTGCGTTTACACTTGATAATATCTTTGCACTTAATGAGCATACAAATACCTTTATGCTTTCTATAAGTCTTTCTGTAATCGCAACCTTTATCTGCTTCTTAGTCGGGTATCCGCTTGCATACATAATAGCAAAGAGTGGGGAAAAATCACAGAAAATTATGATAACTCTTGTTATGCTTCCGATGTGGACAAATCTTCTCATAAGAACATATTCGATGATGGCAATTATGGATGACGGTGGTTTTCTGAATACTATTTTAGGATATCTTAACCTTGGTAAAGTGCATCTTATAGGAACAAAAGGTGCTGTTATATTTGGTATGGTATATGATTTTCTGCCGTATATGGTCTTACCGATTTATACGACCATAGCCAAGCTTGATAACTCACTAATAGAGGCTGCGGGGGATTTGGGGTGCAACCACTTCAGAACACTTACCAAGGTTGTGTTGCCGCTTTCATCGTCTGGCATTATTTCGGGTGTTACTATGGTATTTGTACCTTCTATAAGTACATTTTATATCTCGCAAAAACTTGGTGGCGGAACCTTCGAGCTGATTGGTGATACTATCGAAAGACAGTTCCAAAATAGCAGCACATACAATGTAGGTGCTGCGATATCGCTTGTAATGATGGTTTTGGTACTTATTTCCCTTGCTATAATGAATAGATTTGCTGATAAAGAGGGAGGCGACGAGAATTGAAAGCAGTTTCAAAAATATATGTTGCACTTGTCTTCACGATTTTGTATATACCAATTCTTGTTCTTATGCTATTTTCCTTTAACTCTACGGCAAATACAGGAACTCTTACAGGACTTTCTTTCTATTGGTATAAAGAACTTTTTAACAGTCCCGACACTTTTAATGCGCTTAAGAATACGATTGTGCTTGCAATAAGTGCATCGGTTATATCAACAGTTGTTGGTACAGCCGCAGCTGTGGGTATTACAAAATTTAAAACAAGAATTACTAAAAGCACACTTTTGTCTGTTACTAATATTCCTATGATGAATCCAGATATTGTAACAGGTATATCAATGATGCTTCTGTTTGTTTTTATCGGTACGATTATCGGTAGCGAGGATAAGCTGAGCTTTGGGACACTCCTTATTGCCCACGTAAGCTTTTGTCTGCCGTATGTTATATTGTCGGTAAGACCGAAAATACTACAGATGAACAAGGCTCTTCCTGAGGCTGCGATGGACCTCGGCTGCACTCCGATACAATCATTCTTTAAGGTGGAGCTTCCTAATATTATGTCGGGAGTAGTTTCCGGATTTATTCTTGCTTTTACACTTTCGCTCGATGATTTTGTGATAAGCTATTTCACAACAGGTAACGATTTTCAGACACTTCCGCTTTTGATATATTCAATGACGAAAAAGGAAGTTAAGCCCGATATTTATGCACTTTCTACACTTATGATACTAGCGGTTACAATTTTGATGGTGCTGTCTAATATATCGTCAAAGGAAAAGACTGCAGACAGAAAGGCGGCATTAAAATGAGAAAATGGATTGTATTATTGTTTGCCGTGCTCCTGCTTTGCGGTTGTGAGAACACTAATGAAAGTCTGACTCTCAACGTATATAACTGGGGTGAATATATTTCCGATGGTTCAGAGGGGACAGTAAATGTTAATGAAGAATTTGAAAAATACTGCCTTGAAGAGCTTGGTAAAGAGGTAAAGGTAAACTATACCACATACGCAAGTAATGAGGATATGTATAACAAAATCAAAAGCGGCTCTGCGTCTTATGATGTTATAATCCCATCAGATTATATGATAGAGAAGATGATTGCAGAGGATATGCTATTAAAGCTTGATTTTGATAATATTCCTAACTACAAGTACATCAATGATGACTATAAAGACCTATTCTTCGACCCTGAAAATGAGTATTCTGTGCCGTACACCTATGGTATGGTTGGAATTATTTATAACGAGGAAATGGTTGATGAGGCAGATACAGGCAGCTGGGACCTTTTGTGGAACGAAAAGTATAAAGGACAGATACTGCAGTTTAACAATCCACGCGATGCATTTGGTACAGCTATATATTCTGTTGGTGGAGATGTAAACACCACAGATGTTGCAGTTTGGGAAAATGCTGCAGAAAAGCTAAAGGCCCAAAAGCCTCTAGTTCAAAGCTATGTAATGGATGAGATTTTCAATAAAATGAAAAACGGCTCTGCTGCTGCAGCTCCGTATTACGCAGGCGATTATCTTACGATGCACGACAGCAACGAGAGTCTTAAGTTTTATTTCCCGAAGGAAGGGACAAATGTCTTTGTTGACTCAATGTGCGTGCCTTCTTGTGCAAGAAACAAGGAGCTTGCTGAGGAGTATATCAACTTTATGTTATCTGATGACATTGCAATAGCAAATGCGGAATATATTGCTTATTCATCACCGCTTGATAATGTGAGGGAGAGCGAGACCTATATAGCTGATATGACCGACTGGAATGAAGAAGTTATGGATGTACTCTATCCCGAAAACCTCGGAATCAGAACACAGTACTACGAAAATCTTGATTCCGACACACTTCTGCTCCAAAACAGCCTGTGGGAAACACTTAAAATTGAAAATGCGGTTGAGCCGTGGGTATATGCTACAAGCCTTAGTATTATACTGCTTCTTACGGCTATTATGTTTTATAACTATATTGTTAAGAAAATTAGAGATAACTACTAAAAAGAGCAAGAGAATTTAAAATTCTCTTGCTCTTTTTAGTCTTTAATATACTTTTTAGCAAATCTACCAATACGTTCCAAAGCCTTCTCGATGTTGTCTATTGAATATGCGTAAGAAACTCTTATATAGCCCTCGCCGCTCTCGCCGAAGGCATTGCCTGGAACACAGGCTACCTTTTCTTCTTCCAAAAGCCGTTCGCAGAATTCTTCGCTTGTCATACCTGTTTTTTTAATACAGGGGAAAATATAAAATGCACCATAAGGCTCAAAACACGAAAAGCCCATATTTCTAAAGCCATCTACGATATATCTTCTGCGGTAGTTGTACTCACGGCGCATCATTTCAACGTCATTGTCGCATGATTTCATTGCTTCAATAGCGGCAAACTGGCTGGTGGTAGGGCTTGACATAATCCCGTACTGATGTACCTTTTTCATCATAGAGAGTATAGGTTCGGGACCCATGGCATAGCCGAGTCGCCAGCCTGTCATAGCAAAAGCTTTTGAAAAACCGTTTACCACAACTGTTCTTTCTTTCATATCCTTAATTGCAGAAAAGGTGGTATGGCTTTCGTCGTCATATCTAAGCTCGGAATAGATTTCATCAGAAAGGACTAAAATATCTGTACCTCTTAGCACCTCTGCGATTGCTTCCAAATCGGCTTTTGACATAACACCGCCTGTTGGATTGTTGGGAAAGGGGAGAATTAAGAGCTTTGTTTTTGGAGTAATTGCCGCACTTAACTGTTCTGGAGTCAGACGAAAGTTATCTTTTTCTAAGGTTTCTATAACCACGGGAACACCGCCTGCAAGCTTGATAATGGGCTTGTAGCATACAAAGCTTGGCTCGGGAACGATCACCTCATCGCCGGGATTTACGACTGAACGTATCATAAGGTCTATTGCTTCTGAGCCACCAACGGTTACTAAAACCTCGTCCGGAGTATAACTTACTGAATATTTACGTTCGGTCCAACGGCAGATTTCTTCTCTGAGTTCTAAAAGTCCTGCATTTGCGGTGTAGAAGGTTCTGCCTCTTTCTAAAGAGTATATACCTGCTTCACGTATTGCCCAAGGAGTAGAAAAATCAGGCTCACCAACACCTAAGGATATTACATTTTCCATAGATGCAGCAAGGTCAAAAAACTTTCTAATTCCTGATGGTGGAACAGCCTTAACTGTATTATTTAAAAGTTTATCGTAATTCATCATAATGACATCACCTGTCGGGTGTCTTCTTCGTTATTGTAAAAGATTAACCCATCTTCTTTGTATTTTTTTAGGACAAAGTGTGTTGCAGTAGAGAGAATATTGTCCATTGGAGCAAGCTTTTCTGCAACAAACAATGCAACATCCTTCATTGCTGTACCTTGAATCATAACCGCAAGGTCATATGCACCAGACATAAGATAAAGCGATTTTACCTGTGGATATTTGTAAATCTTTTCTGCAACGCGGTCAAAACCCTCACCACGCTGTGGGGTGATTTTAAGTTCAATCAGGGCATCGACGATTTCTTTGTCGGTAAGCTCCCAGTTAATTAAAGTCTTGTATCCGACAATTACATTGTCCTTTTCAAGTCCTTTTACAATTCTTTCTACGTCTTCTTCGGTTTTGCCAATCATCTGTGCAATCTTTTGCGGATTTGCCCGTTCATCAGTTTTGTCCAATATATCTAATATTTCTAATTTAATATCCATAAAAATACACTCCTAACATTACTATATTAAATACTTATTATACACTATTTATACTGTAAATTCTATACTTTAAGATAATTTTATCAAATAAATATATAAAAGGGAGAAAATACTTAAATTTATTTTGCAAATTTCTGTTAAAATTGGTTGAACTGTCTACCGCTGTGTGATATAATATATTGATTGATATAACAAGCAATAACTGAAAGAGGTAATTCCTTATGAATGAAAAGCTTATTCAATTTTCTGAAAGAATTAAGGGACAGAAGATTGCTGTAATCGGTATTGGTATTTCCAATGTGCCGCTAATTAAGTTTTTGATTAAACACGGTGCTGAAATTTCGGCATATGACAAAAAAGATAAAGAGCAGTTAGGGAATGTTTATACAGAACTTTCAAAGCTTGGTGTAAAATTCAACCTTGGCGAAGGCTATCTTGATGAAATATCAGAAGATATTATATTTAAAACACCAGGTATGCGATATGACCATCCCGCACTTCTAAAAGCAAGAGACAGGGGTGCGTGGATAACCTCGGAAATGGAGGTATTCTTTGATATATGTCCTGGAAAAATAATTGCAGTAACAGGTAGCGATGGAAAAACTACAACTACAACTCTTATAAATGAATTTCTTTCTGATGCAGGATATAAAACACGTCTCGGCGGAAATATAGGAAGACCTCTTATAGCCGAAGTAGAGGAGATTAAGAGTGATGAATGGATTGTTCTTGAGCTCTCAAGCTTTCAGCTGCATACAATAAGAAAATCACCGAATATTGCTGTAATAACTAATATTACACCAAATCACCTTGACTGGCATACAGACTATAATGAGTATATTGATGCGAAAAAGAATATAATGCGTTATCAGTCGAAAGAAGATTTAGTTGTGCTTAATAGCAATAATGAAGAAACTAAAAAGCTTATAACTTCTGCAAATGGAAAGGTCAGAACCTTTTCTGCATATTGTGATGCTGATTTTCATATTAAAGACGGTTATATTTGCTATGGTGAAGAAAAGCTTTTGGATATATCGGAGATTAAAATTCCCGGTATGCACAATGTTGAAAACTATATGACGGCAATGGCGGCTGTGTATGAGCTTGTGGAAAAATCTGTTTATAGTGATGTTGCAAAATCATTTGGTGGTGTTGAACACAGAATAGAGCTTGTCAGGACTATTGATGGTGTCAAGTATTACAACAGTTCTATTGACTCAAGTCCTAACCGTTCAATAAATACACTTCAGGTTTTTGGCAATAATGTAGTTATGATAGCCGGCGGAAAGGATAAAGGAATACCTTATGATGAAATTGGACCGTCAGTTGCCGAGCACGCAAAATCACTTATCCTAATAGGTATGACGTCAGATAAAATAGAAGCAGCAGTCAGAAATGCTAATGGTGGAGAAAAGGTCAAAATTTTACGAGCAACAACCTATCCTGAGGCGGTAAAGCTTGCCAAAGCTGAAGCCCAAAGCGGAGATGTTGTAATTCTTTCACCTGCGTCTACCAGTTTTGATATGTTTAATAACTTTGAGGAGAGAGGTAATCTCTTTAAAGAAATTGTGCTAAGTCTCTGATATGGAGGTAAATAATGAAGGAGCTTTTAGAGAAACTTTCTGCTCTTCGCGGTATTTCAGGAAGTGAACATAAAATTTCAGACGTAATTATGGATATGTTTAAGCCATATGCGGATGAAGTTTATACCGATAAAATTGGCAATATAATAGCTGTTAAAAAATGCGGCACAAAAGATGCCCCTAAGGTTATGATAGAAGGTCATATGGACGAAATTGGCCTTATGGTGCGTGATATAAATGAAAATGGATTTATAGGCTTTGTGAACATTGGCGGAGTTGACAGCAGAATACTGCCAGGTGGTGAAGTGGTTGTACACGGAATCAGGGATATAAAAGGTATAATCGGTGCTAAACCCCCGCATCTGCAGTCTGCTGATGAAGCAAAGAAGGCTATAGCTATGACCGAGATGGTAATTGATACAGGTCTTAGTGCAGATGAAGTTAAAGAGCTTGTTTCGGTTGGTGATGCTGTAACTGTCAGGGGTGATTTTTACACACTTTTGTCAGGACGAGTTGCAGGAAAATCACTTGATGACAGAGCAGGTGTTGCCGCTTTAATAAAGGTAGCTGAAGCCCTTAAAGATACAAAGCTTAATTGTGATATATATTTTGTTGCAGCAGTATGTGAAGAGGTTGGCGGCAGAGGTGCTGCGGTTGCAGGGTACGGAATAAAGCCTGATATTGCGGTCGCCATTGATGTTACCCACGGGTTGACACCTGATAATTCTAAGAATGGCTTTGAACTTGGTAGCGGTGTTGCGATTGCAAAAGGTCCTAATTTACATCCCCAGCTTACGAAAAGACTTATTGACATTGCAAAAGAAAAGAATATAAAATACACCGTAGAGGTTGAAGGCGGCGACACAGGAACAGATGCGTGGATACTTCAGGTTGTTGATGAAGGAATTGCTACGGCACTTTTGTCAATTCCTTTAAGATATATGCACACAACAGTAGAAACGCTCGATATTGCCGATGTTGAGAGTTTAAGTAATTTGATTTTGGAATTCTTAGGAGGAATAGATGATAGTGTGGAGGAATGGTTGTGCTTTTAAGAGAGCTATGTGAGCTTGATGGTGTAAGCGGCAATGAAAAAGCCGTAAGAGACTATATAATTGAGAAGATTGCACCGTATGCAGATGATATAAAAATTGATTCTATAGGAAATCTTATTGCTAAGCGAAATGGAAAATACAACAATAAGACGGTAATGCTCGCATCGCATACTGACGAAGTAGGTCTGATTATTTCCGGAATAACTGAAAAGGGTTTTCTTGAATTTAAGACTG
>JAZROS010000104.1:0-2353 GCA_045648825.1 Clostridia bacterium
TTGCCACAGAAGAATCAATAATAAATAATATTGTAGGGGCGGATGCCCACATCCGCCCGAAATATAACGGGTCGATGTAGGCATCGACCCCTACATCATCTCTTACTAAAATACTGATAAACTCTGCATTGAATCATACCATTGTAGAGTTTTCTTGTTTTGTCGGCTTTTTTGCCGAAATCGGACTCAAAATCCTCAGATGCGGCGAGTATGTATGCCGACCAGTTATCAAGGTTAGAATACGTTTTTCCAAACTCATTGTATAGCAGGGAACATTCCTCTTTATCTGAAAGTCTTTCGCCATATGGTGGATTGGAAATTATAGTACCGCCTGATAACTCTGATGTAAAAGTGCGTGCGTCGCCGACCTTTGCTTTTATAAATTCGCCCACGCCTGCTTTATTTGCGTTTGCCTTTGTAAGCTCTACATAATCGGGGTTAATGTCTATCGCAGTAATATCAAGCGGAACATCACGGACCTGTTCTTTGGCATCAAGCTTAATTTTTTCTGCAAGACCTTCGGGTGTAAAATCAAAATTTTCAAAAGCAAAGCTGCGGTTAAGACCTGGTGCGATGTTTCTTTTAATCATCGCCGCTTCGATGGGGATAGTGCCTGAGCCGCAAAAGAGGTCTGCAAGCGGATTTTCGTATCTCCAACGACTAAGGTAGACAATGGCTGCTGCGAGAGTTTCCCTTAAAGGTGCAGCATTTGAAATCTGGCGGTAGCCACGCTTATGCAGACTTTCTCCGCTTGTATCAATAGAAACGGTTACACGGTCTTTTATAAGCGAAAATCTTATCTGATATTCCGTTCCGTTTTCGGGAAGATATGTTATCCCGTATTTTGCGCCAACTGCATCTGCTATGGCTTTTTTTATTATTGCACGGCAACGGGGCGAGCTTGATAGCTTGGATTTTAAGCAATGTCCCGATATAGACAGCTTGGTATCCTTGGGGAGTAAATCTCCCCAAACTGCATTTCTAACTCCGTCATATAGATCATCGAAATTATCTGCCATAAACTCTGCAGCTTTAATCAACACTCTTTCGCCTGTTCGTACCCATATATTAGCCTTTGCCATTTCCTCGTATCCGCCCAAAAAGCAGACTCTGCCGTCCTCGACCGAGGTTACTTCGATGCCAAGAGCTTTTAATTCCCTTGATAAAAAAGCCTCTACACCGAATAAACACGGTATCATCATTTCAAATTGCATCTTTTTCTACTCCCTTTACCGTAATAATCTATTTTTAACATAAAATCCACCCTGAGCAGATTGGTATCTGCACCGCTGACTACAATATCAACGCGGTCGCCTATTTTAAAGGTCTTTCCTGTGCGTTTTCCTTTTGTAACTGCGTTCTTCTCGTCATATATATAATAGTCGCCGCTGATGCTTTCAAGTCTTACCATACCCTCGATAGTGTTTTCAAGCTCTACATAAATTCCGTACTCGGTAAGAGAGGTGATAATGCCCGAAAACTCCTCGCCAATATGCTGCGATATATACATAACCTTCAAAAGTGTATCAACGTCCCGCTCGCATTCCTCTGCGGCACGTTCCGTTTCTGTTGACTGTATGCTTGCCTCTTTTAATATGCCTGACATTTTTGAGGTATCTTTTTTTGAAAGCTCAATACCAAGCATCCTGTGTACCATAAGGTCGGGGTATCGTCTTATCGGAGAGGTAAAATGGCAATAATACTCTGCCGCCAACCCAAAATGACCGTCATTTTCTGTGCGGTATTCAGCTTTCATCATAGCGCGGAGCATATTTTTTGATACCACAGAAGAATAAGGCTCGTCTTTTACTTTGTCAAGAAGTGTCTGTAATTCCCTGGGCGTCGATGCGTCTGGCAGAGATAAGCCGAAATTATGCAGAAACCTTGCAAAATTATAGAGCTTTTCGTTGTCAGGTGCCGCGTGCGTGCGGAATATCAGTGGCAGGGAATGACGAATTGCGTGTTCTGCAACCGTTTCGTTTGCAAGGAGCATAAACTCCTCAATAATCCTGTGAGATTTAAGCCGTTCTCTTGCAACAACCTCGCCAACCTTGTAATCCTTACTGAGCGAAACCTTTGTTTCGGGCAGGTCAAAATCAATACTGCCCCTTCTTGTACGCTTTGCAGTAAGAATGTCCGCAAGGCCATTCATATGAGCAAGCTGTGTTAAAATATCGTTGTATTTTTTCTTTAGAGAAGCATCGCCCTTTAGTATTTTATCAACATCAGAGTAGGTCATACGATGTATAGAACGTATAACAGACTTTGAAATTTTGTAATTTTTGACTGTACCGTCGGGATTTACTGTCATTATGCAAGAAAGAGTAAGCCTGTCCTCGTTTGGAACAAGGGA
>JAZROS010000105.1:0-4277 GCA_045648825.1 Clostridia bacterium
AAATTTGACCAGATTGCCCGTGTTATTTCGGACATAAATAATTCGGGCAGAGAGGTGGTTGTTGTATCCTCGGGCGCTGGCGGAGTTGCTATGGGTAAGCTTGGCTACAGCGAGAAGCCTAAGGATATGCGTCGCAAACAGGCTTTTGCGGCAGTTGGTCAGTGTGAGCTTATGTATATGTACGATAAAATGTTCTCCGACTACAACTGTACCGTTGCACAGATTTTGCTGACAAAGGACGATATTGACGTGCCTAAGCGTAGGAATAATATGCAAAATACTTTTGGTGCACTTCTGGAAATGAATATTATACCGATTGTAAACGAAAATGACACCGTTTCTACAGAAGAAATTGAGTTTGGAGATAACGATATTTTGTCTGCATATGTAGCAGAGCTGGTAGATGCTGATTTGCTTGTGCTATTTTCCGACATTGACGGACTTTATGACAAAGACCCGCACAAGAATGCAGATGCCAAGCTTATATCTCTTGTAGAAGATGCGGCAAATACCGACTGCGATATAGGCGGTGCAGGCTCTAACCGCGGTACAGGCGGAATGAAGTCAAAAATTCACGCAGCGGTAGAGGCGAATAACGCAGGCATAGATATGATAATTACCAACGGTAAGGATATTACAAAGCTCTATGACATTTTAGAGGGAAAGCCTGTGGGAACACTATTTATAAGAAAATGAAAATGACGTGCTATTGCACGTCATTTTTTTAGATATCGAAATCCAATGCCACGCTGCTTTCCATAACTTGGTGCATATGCTTTTTTACCACTTCGACGTGGTATGTGTCCTTCTGGTATTCGTCCAATGCCTCTCTTGAGTCTAAGGTTACAGCTAAGAAAATATCATAGGACCTCGGTGAATGAAGAAAATCAACTCCCACCTCTATGTCTTTTATCATCGGTACGTTGTCCTTCATTGACATAAGAATTAAACGTGTTTTATTAAGCATTTCCTCGCTGTTGTCTTTAAGCTTAAAGCAGACGATGTGTTTTATCATAGTTTTTTCCTCCAATTATCTGTCGTTGTAAAAGGCTTTGTAAGCCTTGTATGCCATATATATGTCGCCCTTTGCGGTAATCTCAAAGGGTGAGTGCATCGAAAGAACGGGCACACCGCAGTCGATTACGTCCATATTAAGATTTCCTACATACATAGCAATAGTTCCGCCGCCGCCCTGGTCGACCTTTCCAAGCTCTGATGTCTGCCATACGACGCCGTTGTTGTCAAGTATAGTCTTGATTTCGCTAACAAATTCGGCAGATGCGTCGCTTGCCTCCGATTTACCTCTTGCACCTGTGTACTTCATAAGCACAAGTCCGCCGCCTGCAAATGACTGATTGCTCTTTTCGGAAACTGACGGGTAGTTGGGGTCAAAAGCCGCACCCACATCGGACGAAAGACAGGCACTTGCGGTAATTGTGCGGTTGTAGGTAACCATATCGCAACTGCCTTTTAATTTAGCAATAAGCTCTGCTACTGCCATTTCAAAGAACTTAGAAAGCATACCCGTATTGCCGACCGAGCCGATTTCCTCCTTGTCTACCAAAAGACAAACTGCAGTACGCTTAGGGTCTTCTATATCAAATATACTCTTTAGTGCGGTGTATGCACAAACTCTGTCATCCTGACCGTATGCACCGACAAAGCCGATGTCAGGACCGACATTTCGAGCTTTGAATGCAGGAACAACTTCAAGCTCTGCAGAGAGGAAATCCTCCTCTGTTATATCATAGTTGATTGAGAGGATATTTAAAATATTAAACTTTACTCTCTCGGAAACTTCATCCGAGCCTGCACCAATCCCGCCGATGAGAACGTTAAGAGCCTCGCCCTCTATACCTTCAAGCATTGACTTTGACATCTGGTCCTTTGCTAAATGGGGGAGAAGGTCGGTTATTGTAAATACGGGGTCATCGTCCTTTTCGCCAATGCAGACGGAAATCTTTTCGCCGTTCTTCTTGCAAATTACACCGTGTATAGCAAGAGGAATTGCAGTCCATTGATACTTTTTGATACCGCCGTAGTAGTGGGTTTTAAAAAGTGCCATACCGTCCGACTCGTAAAGGGGATTTTGCTTTAAGTCAAGACGCGGGGAGTCAACGTGTGCACCGACAATATTAAGTCCTTTTTCAATATCCTCGCTGCCAACGGCTACAAGCATAATATTCTTTTCTCTGTTTGTAAAATAAACACGGTCGCCTGCTTTAAGGTCTGCCTTTTCCTCAAATGGAACAAAGCCGTTTTCCTTTGCAAGTCTTATGGCTTCTGCTATGCACTCACGTTCCGTTTTGCCGTTGTCGAGAAATTTGCGGTAATCGTCGGCAAGATTAAGCATTTCCTTGCTTTCGTCGTTTGACAATTCCTTGTAAACATTCTTTTTGCTGTATTTTAATTTTTCGTATAACTCTTTATCTGTCATTTTATCAGTCCTTTCTCTACCTATTATACCACATTTTGCCCAAGAGTCTACATCTTTTTTCGTTATTTTATCAAATTTATCTAAAACAGATAATTCATACTTGAAGTTTTAAGGAAAACAATGTATAATATAATTGATATAATATGTTTCAAATAATATATACAGAAAGGATAAATTAAAATGTTGGAATTCAAGAATTTAAAAGCACAGGACCCCGAGCTTTTTGCTGCTATTTCTTCGGAAATATCACGTCAGCAGAATAAGATTGAGCTTATCGCATCAGAGAACTTTGTATCTGAGGCAGTTATGGAGGCGATGGGTTCACACCTCACAAATAAATATGCAGAGGGTTATCCCGGCAAGCGTTACTATGGCGGTTGCGAGTGTGTAGACGTTGCAGAGAACCTTGCAATAGAGAGAGCAAAGAAGATCTTCGGCGCAGAGTATGCCAATGTTCAGCCTCACTCAGGCGCACAGGCTAATATGGCAGTATTCTTTGCGCTTTTGACACCTGGCGATACAGTTCTTTCGATGAGCCTTGCTCACGGCGGACACTTAAGCCACGGCAGCCCTGTTAATATGTCAGGTAAATACTTTAATATTGTACCTTATGGTGTAACAGAGGATACAAATACTATTGATTATGACGAGGTACGCCGTTTGGCTTTAGAGCATAAGCCGAAGCTTATTTTGGCAGGTGCTTCTGCATACCCCAGAACAATCGATTTTGAGAAGTTCTCTGAGATTGCAAAGGAAGTCGGCGCATACTTTATGGTTGATATGGCACACATTGCAGGCCTTGTTGCAGCAGGACTTCATCCAAGTGCAATGAATTGTGCAGACGTTGTTACAACCACAACTCATAAGACCTTAAGAGGCCCGAGAGGCGGACTTATCCTCACAAACAACGAGGAGCTCTCTAAGCTATTTAATAAGGCTATATTCCCGGGAATTCAGGGCGGTCCTTTGATGCACGTTATCGCATCTAAGGCAGTATGCTTTGGTGAGGCGTTAAAGCCTGAGTTTAAGGAGTATCAGACACAGGTAGTAAAGAACGCAAAGGCTCTTGCAGAGGGCTTGGTTAAAGAAGGCTTTAAGCTCGTTTCGGGCGGTACAGATAACCACCTTATGCTCGTAGACCTTACAGATATGGGCGTTACAGGTAAAGAGGCTGAGCATAACTTGGACGAGGTTGGCATTACCGTTAATAAAAATGCAATCCCATTTGATAAGCAGAGTCCGTTTATCACAAGCGGTATCAGAATCGGTACACCTGCATCTACCTCGAGAGGATTTAAGGAAGAGGATATGGCAGAGATTGCAAAGCTCATAAAGCTTGCAGTATGCGACTTTGAAAACAGTAAGGACGAGGTACGCACAAGAGTTGCAGCACTTTGCGCAAAGTATCCTATGTACGAATAATTTTAAAAGATAATCAAATAAAAGAGCGGCTTTTGAAAAAGCCGCTCTTTTTTAACCTTTATTGCAGTACAGTTGATTTTTTCCATTGTTCTTTGCAATGTACATATTTTTATCAGCCTTGTTAAAAAGGTCGCTTGCGGACATTTTTTCGTTATATTCAGCTATTCCACAGGAACACGTAATTTCTTTGCTGGTAAAAGCATAAGACGTACTGGAGAAATCACCAACAATCCTTTCCAATACAGTATTGGCATCGTTTATATTCTTGTCATTAAAGATAATTGCAAATTCATCACCGCCAAAACGGCAGATACAATCATTTTTATCGCAAACATTGGTTAGCACCTTTGACATCTTTTTCAGCACGGCATCTCCTTTGTTGTGCCCGTATAGGTCGTTTATCTGTTTGAAATTATCA
>JAZROS010000106.1:0-2827 GCA_045648825.1 Clostridia bacterium
TCACCATTGAGCAAAATGCCCTCACAAGCTTTAAGAGTCGTACAACTCTTGTTCCTTGCAGAGCAAATACAATAGGACCCGGACTTTTCCTTCAGGCAGACTACATCATCGGCGGCGCTGATGGTGTACTGGGCAGAGGTATGGGCTGGCAGGGAATGAGCTTCCTTACCACTCTCCACTATGGTCCGGATATGAACATCACATCTACATATATGCCGACCTTCCCCGGTAAGCTTTTCTATCTTAAAGAGCTTGCAGGTCCGTTGGTTGCTGAATGTAACTAATCATATAAACAAAAACTGCACCATATGGTGCAGTTTTTCTATTTCCTCTTAGCTTTTGTATTCTTTTTGGTTTTCTTCTTTCCCTGCAACTTTTTGGGCTTTGGCTTAATCTCGTAGTCCGTGGGACGGACATATATCGGACTTGTTGTAAAATCAAGACCTCGTTTTACGCCGCGGCATATCGACGACAGCTCGGTTGCCCTTACCTCTGCATCAAACATAGGCGAATTTTCCTTAAAATCTGCCGCTTTTGTAATGATGGGGAGCTTTGTTTTGCTTTGCATCAATTTCAGGATTTCTCTGCCCTTATTGTTAAAGGCGAGAACTCTTATATACTGCGGTTTTGAATTTACAAGTGCACCGTCTATATCAAGAAGAGCTGACATTATCGCACGGCGAAGTCGTGCGTGTGTAAACTGCTTTGAGCAAGCGTGGTTTAATATATCGTCAAGCGAGGTTGCCTGAGGAGTAGCACGAAGTATTCTTGTTACAAGCTCGGGCGGAGCGTCGAATACAGAATTAAAAATTCCTAAGCCCTTGACACGAAACATATACAATACAATAGCATCAAAAATCTTGCGATCAAACATAACCTCATCGTCATATAAGTAATGTGTTGTTTCAGGAATATACTCGGAAATATCTTTGTTTTCCTCAAAAATATCCCTTATCGCATTGCCTGATGCAAAGCCGTTTGACGGTGCTGTATCGTTATGATGAGCAAATTTTCTCATAAGCGCGTGAGGTTTGATTTTGCTCTTTGATTTGATTAGAGCCTTTATGTATTCAATACCTAAAATATTATTTGGCTGATTTATAAGCTCTGCAGGAATTGTTCCTACATAAGCTGACATATGCGCCAACTTATACCCCATTCCTGCACGGAGATTTTCTCTGATGCGTTCGGAAATCTCAGGTGTTTCCTCAAGAAGAATTTTTGCAGCGCGGGTAAGTGAATCGGTATCCCCGCATTCACTGCCAAACCACAGCGAATTTATCACTTTGCAAGAGTCAAGAAGGCTTACTGCGCCTGTAGCAAAAAGCTCGGCGGGCGCCAAACTGTAAACGCACGGAAGCTCTAATACTAAATCCACACCGCCAAGCACTGCGGCCTTTGCACGCAGAAACTTATCAAATGCAGCTAAAGAACCGCGCTGAACCACACTGCCGCTCATCACAGCAACAACTGCATCGCACTCTTTTTTTACCTGTGAAACCTGAAAAGCATGTCCGTTATGAAAAGGATTGTATTCGGCGATTATACCACCAATTTTCATAAAAAAATACCCCTTGTTAATAATTCATATAATATTATATCAAAAAAATATAATTTTGTATAGTATTATTTTCAAAATCCAATAATAAATATTGACAAAAAATCTGAAATGCGGTACAATAATATATACAACATATGAATAATCGCTCATATGTTATCGGATACAAAGGAAGTGATTAAGGTGAATAAGCCTGTATATATGGATAATAATGCTACAACAAAGCTTGATAGCAGAGTTTTTGAAGAAATGAAGCCGTATTTTACCGAAATTTATGGTAATGCTTCTTCCAAATTCTACGAAACGGGCAGAAAGGCGGAAGCCGCAGTAGCTGATTTTCGTGAAAGAGTAGCAAAAGAGCTTGGTGCTAAAACAAATGAAATTTACTTTACTGCATCGGGGTGTGAGGCTGATAACTGGGCGATAAAGGGTATTGCCAATGCGTATAAAAGCAAGGGAAATCACATTATTACAAGCTGTATTGAGCATCATGCGATACTTTCCTCGTGCGAGTTTCTGGAGAAGAACGGCTTTGAGGTAACATATATTGGCGTTGACAGCGAGGGACGTGTAAATCCTGAGGATGTTGAAGCGGCTATTACAGACAAGACAATTCTTATTTCGATAATGACAGCGAATAACGAAATCGGCACAATAGAGCCGATTGCCGAGATTGCCAAAGTTGCAAAAGAACATAACGTGCTTATGCACACCGACGCTGTTCAGGCGATAGGACATATGAAAATAAATGTAGCGGAATTGGGTGTTGATTTGCTTTCAATCTCTGCTCATAAGTTCCACGGCCCGAAGGGTGTGGGTGCGCTTTATATAAGAAATGGTGTCAAGATTTCAAACCTCATTCACGGCGGGGGACAGGAAAGAGGAAAACGTGCTGCAACCGAGAATGTGGCAGGCATGGCAGGGCTTTCAAAGGCTTTAGAGCTTACAAATGCCGATTTGGAAAAGAACATCGAAAAGATGAGAGGTCTTCGGGACAGGCTTATAAAGGGCATAAGGGACAGCATCCCCGAATGCAGACTAAACGGACCCGAAAATGAAAACAGACTGTGCAACAATGTAAACTTCTCTTTTAAGTATATTGAGGGCGAATCGATACTTATGATGCTTGATATGTACGGAATATGTGCATCGAGCGGAAGTGCGTGTGCGTCAGGCTCATTAGACCCGTCTCACGTTCTTTTGGCAATAGGACTTCCGCACGAGATTGCACACGGCTCGCTAAGACTTTCCGTATCAAACGAAACTACC
>JAZROS010000107.1:0-2082 GCA_045648825.1 Clostridia bacterium
AGCCGTTTTAGCATCAATTTCGGTAACTTCTGCACGGTAAATCATACCGCCGGCATAGATTGAAGCTTCAACATATTCCTTATCCTTGACCGTTCCGATTAAAACTCTCGCCTCTGCCTCGTCTTTAAAATATTTTTCGAGTTTGGAGAGCTTTTTTTCAAGGTAGTCAACGGTCGGCTTGTCCGGCGTAAACTTCTTTGTAATAATGTTGAACTTCATAAAATCATCTCCTTGCGGTTTACTTTTCCTTGAAAGGTATAACCCTTTCATTATATTCTTACCCATATTTACATACATTCAAACATTTTTCTTGCAAATACAGGCAATATTTAGTATAATTTAGGAAAGAAAAAATATTATGGAGGGTACTGTATTGGTTTCACTGATTTTTACAAGTATTGTTTATTTTATTGTAGGGTATCTGTTAATGGCAGGTATTTCTGAAGACAAAAGCAAGCGGTCAAACAAGAGAACAGGGCTTTTTGTACTGCTTGCAGCAGGTCTTATTATAAGATATATCGGAGCTTTGGTTTATCCTGGTTACGAAAATGATATGATCTGCTTTAAATCCTGGGCAGACCTGATGTTTAAAGGCGGTCCGGGAGGCTTTTATACGAGTGAGATGTTTACCGATTATCCGCCCGTATATATGTATGTACTATGGCTTATTGGCGCTGTAAAAAATCTTATACCGATGTCGGATACGGCGGTAATGCTGCTTATCAAATCACCCGCTATAATCTGCGACTTGTTAATCGGTCTGTTGCTTTTTAATGTTGCAAACCGTAAGGCAGGAGAAAAGACGGCATATTATGCAAGTGCATTATGGCTTTTTAATCCTGCTGTATTTATAAACTCATCCCTGTGGGGTCAGGTAGATTCTGTGTTTACACTTCTGGTATTTATTGTATTATTACTTGTAACGGAAAAACGTCTGATACCGTCCTTCTTCATTTTTGCTGTGGCGGTTATGGTCAAGCCACAGGCACTTTTTTACACACCGATATTAATCCTTGCGGTAGCGGAGGATACAGTTTATCCTGTCTTCAAGCCTAAAGAGCTTTTAAGATATATAGGGTTTGGTGTGCTGGCAATACTTTTTGCTCTTGCAATATGTGTGCCCTTCGGTCTATCCAATGTAATTAAACAATATATAGGCACTCTTTCGTCCTATCAGTATGCAAGTGTAAACGCGTATAATATGTGGTCTGCATTTGGCTTTAACTGGACTGCACTTACACCGGGGATGTCCTTTGCAGGCACAGTATTGATTGTGGCGGTTGTTATTTTGGCGTCGGTGTTTTTCTTTAAAATGAAGTCCGAGTCAAAATATTTCTGGCTTAGCGGATTTATCTGCTTCGGTGTATTTGTACTCGCAGTAAAAATGCACGAAAGATATGCTTTTCCGACAATGCTTCTGTTACTGGCGGGCTTTATCTTTGACCGTAAATCGAGACAGAAGATGTGGGTATATCTTGCGGTAACGGTTACCCAGATAATAAATGCAGGCTATGTTCTCTTCTATACAATAGATGGAAAAAATATTACCAATAGTGAGCTTCTTGCCGCAAAGGTTATGGGCTTTGTAGCAGTGGGAGTATTTGTGTGGCTTTTGTATTCGACAGTTAAGATGTGCACCTTTAAGCCTGCAGAGAGGACTTTGGCTAAGAAGGATTACAGAGTACGAAAAAAGGATGTCATTTTAATGCTTTCTTTGACGGCAGTTTATTCTGTAATAGCACTTTTTAACCTTGGAAATATGTATGCACCAGAAACAAAGGTAAAGCTTGAGAATGAAACCAAAACCTTTGCTCTTAATGAAAATAACGGCATTTCGGGTATGAAATTCTTCCTCGGCGAATATCATCTTCACGACGGAAACACCCTTAAAATAGAGCTTAATAACAGCGATGGCGAAACGGTGTATCAAAATGAAATTAACAGTGCAAGTGTTTTCTATTGGAGTGAATATGAATTTAATGCTCCACGTGCAGACAGGCTTGTTTTAAGCACAAAAGGCAAGGTCAGCATATTTGAGATGGCATTCTTTGATAAGGATGGCAATATTATAGGCGGAGAGGG
>JAZROS010000108.1:0-3170 GCA_045648825.1 Clostridia bacterium
AGATATTATGATTGAACAAGATTCGATAAGATTACTGCGTGAATGTGATGCAGGAGTAAAAATGGGGATTTCATCTATTGAGGACGTTTTGGGTAATGTCAGTAACAGTGAGCTTGAAAAATTGCTGACCGACTGCAAAAATGAACACGAAAAGCTTGAAAGAGAAATTCAAGAGCTGCTTGACAAATATCAGGATGAGGGCAAAGAGCCTGCAGCAATAGCAAAGGGTATGTCATGGATGAAAACTAACGTCAAGCTTGCTATGAACGATTCTGACAAAACCATAGCAGATTTAATGACCGATGGATGTAATATGGGAGTAAAGTCGCTTAACAAGTATTTAAACGAATATGAGGCTGCTGATGAGGTCTCAAAGGATATTTGCAAACGTCTTATCAATCTTGAAGAAAAGCTTGTGGTTGATATAAGAAAATTTTTATAATGTATATAAAAACAGATACTTAGGTATCTGTTTTTGTCGTTTTATTGACAAGTTTTCTGTAGTGTGATATACTCAAACAAATTGTAATTAGCAGGTTAAAGAAAATGAAAAGAGGATATAAAATACTATTAAATATTGTAGGTAGTGCAATTCTTGCATTTGGTCTTTTCAATGTGCACTCTCTTTCCGGTGTAACAGAAGGCGGATTTCTTGGACTAACACTACTTTTTAATCATTGGTTTAAAATTTCTCCGGCTGTTTCCGGATTCATATTGAATGCTTGTGGCTATATTATCGGAATATCTGTATTAGGGAAGAGATTTGTTGCATATTCTATTATAGCAGGTTTGGGTTTTTCGGTGTTTTATGCGATTTTTGAATGGTTAGGCCCGATATTTCCCCAAATAGCCGAACTCCCACTATTAGCGGCAATAATCGGAGCTGTATTCGTGGGTGTTGGCACGGGATTTTGTGTTTCTTCTGATGGTGCTCCTTGCGGAGATGATGCATTGGCAATGAGTATAAGTAAAGTTTGCAAAATTGATATACGCTGGTCATATCTTATATTTGATTTTGTCGTGCTTATGCTTTCATTATCCTACCTTGACTTTAAGAGGATACTTTTTTCTTTACTGACGGTATTCCTGTCAGGGCAAATAATTGGATACATACAAAAGTGTGTTAATATAATTATTGACAAGGAATGAATTAAGTGCAAAATACTCCTTATACAAGAGCAGTATCACTTTGTAAGTATAACATTTTTGCACCATATTCGACAATTTTTTATTGACATAAAAAGAAAATTATGATATACTCATCTCATCATCAAACAATTGGAAGCAGGCTGAATGTTAGATAGGTTTTCCAAGAGTGAGAATGTACGACCGCTTGTTATATCAAGCTAAGGCCACACGGACAGCCGGGTCGAACGCCGAACGCCGATTTTTTTCGGTTGGCAGTTTTTAACTGCCTTATTGATTGAGTTAAAAGCTCAAATTTTATAAGTTGGTTACTTTATAACCATGTGCTATGCACACATCGACTTGTGAAACGGTCAATAAGAGTACGCGTAAGCAATCTTTACTTAAGCTCTATAACCTATCCGGATAATATTTTCCTGCAATCTTGGGATTTTAATATCTGATTTTTCACGGTAAGCGATGTTTTGCATTGCTTACCGTTTTAATTTTTCTGTGGGGTGGATTTGGATTATGAATAAGATAATAGAACTTAAAAATATCTCAAAGGAATTTGATGGAGAAAAGGTGTTAGACTCCATAAATCTTGATATTTATGATAAACAGTTTGTAACCTTTTTGGGCCCTTCCGGCTGTGGTAAAACAACAACACTTAGGATTGTTGGTGGTTTTGAAACACCTGATGAAGGTGAGCTTTTGTTTGAGGGAAAGAATATTAACCACCTTCCCCCGCACAAAAGAAATATCAATACCGTATTTCAAAAATATGCGTTATTTCCGCATTTAAATGTATTTGAAAACATAGCTTTTTCTCTTAGACTTCAGAAATTGCCTAATAGTGAGATAACAAAACGTGTTAAGGAAATGCTGGAGCTTGTAGCACTGAAAGGTTTTGAACGTAAGGACGTAACAAAGCTTTCTGGCGGTCAGCAACAGAGAGTTGCTATTGCAAGAGCGCTTATAAGTCATCCAAGAATTCTTCTTTTAGACGAGCCTTTGGGTGCACTTGATTTAAAGCTTAGAAAAGATATGCAGAATGAGCTTAAGAAAATTCAAAAGCAGACAGGCATTACGTTTATATATGTTACCCATGATCAGGAAGAGGCACTTTCTATGTCTGATGTAGTTGTTGTAATGGCAGATGGACAAATTCAGCAGATTGGCACTCCTATTGATATTTATAACGAGCCTGTAAATGCGTTTGTGGCAGACTTTATCGGTGAGAGTAATATAGTTGACGGTATTATGAACGAGGACTTTAAGGTTACTTTCTCAGGCCATACATTTGAGTGTGTTGATAAAGGCTTTTTGAGAAATGAGCTTGTTGATGTTGTTGTTCGTCCCGAAGACGTTGATGTTGTTGACAAGGATAAGGGTATGCTTACAGGTACGGTAACGTCCGTAACATTTAAGGGCGTACACTATGAAATTATTGTCGATATAGACGGTTTTAAGTGGATGATTCAATCAACCGATTATGTTGATGTAAATGCGCAGATTGGTGTATATATAGAACCTGATGCAATTCATATTATGAGAAAGTCTGACTATTCCGGTCAGTATGGCGACTATTCAACATTCAGTGATGAAATTGAAGAGTTATCTAACACAGAAACGGTGGAGGAGTAAAGTCTGAACAAAATCGCCCATCTCACCGCTTTTTGCTCGTGGCGGTACAATTCGTACAGCACCACTCACTGCAAAGCGGCAATATGAACAATTTTCTTTCAGACTCTGATTTGTGAAAGGAGTTAATAGTTATAAATATGGAAAAATTTAAAGGCGGACTTGGCAGACTTGCTGCTGCTCCACACGTTATATGGACAATATTATTCATAGTAGCACCACTTTTGTTTGTAGTATATTATACTTTTACAACTCCTGATGGTGCGTTTACACTTGATAATATCTTTGCACTTAATGAGCATACAAATACCTTTATGCTTTCTATAAGTCTTTCTGTAATCGCAACCTTTATCTGCTTCTTAGTCGGGTATCCGCTTGCATACATAATAGCAAAGAGTGGG
>JAZROS010000109.1:0-5977 GCA_045648825.1 Clostridia bacterium
CTTCTTGCAGTAATGTGCCAAGTCGGATATTTTATTGCCGGATTTGGACTTGACCTGTCTATCCTTGTAACCTTTTCTTACTCATTGCTCATAATTTTTTCTCTGCAAAATCTTAAAGAAAAAATCATAAATGGTACAATGACGGATATGCTCGTTGCATATGCTCTGTCGATTTTTGTGATAGGTGCTACATACATTGTTAACAGATATTACAGAGCTGATTACGGATTTTGGGGCTGTATGCTTCCTGCATTTGCTTATTTTGCGGTGTTTGTAAAGGAAAAAGCATCAAGCTTGATGAAGGTTGCATTTTTTGCGGTCGGACTGCTGATTTTGTGTTGGAGGTCGGGAGAAATTCAATATTATTCATTACTCTCCTTGCCTCTTCTATTACTTTATTCCGGCAAAAGAGGTCAATATAACATAAAATACCTCTTTTATCTCTTTTATCCGACACATCTTGTCATTTTATACTTAATTCGATGCTTATACTGGTGAACAGAAGAAAACTTTGTGATTGACTTAATAGATATTAAGTAGTATAATGATAAATATACTTCTATTAAGAAAGAGGCATAATTCAAATTGGAACAGAAATTTTCGCTTAAAAAATTTTTGAGAGATAGATATAGAGAACTTTTGATGCTTATTTACTGGCCTTTGTTCGGACTGGTGTTCTGGACGATGGAGCTTGTGCCGGGGAGAGTGTATCATCCGGTAGAGTCTGTGATAGATTCATTTATTCCGTTTTGTGAGTGGTTTGCTATACCATATTTCTTTTGGTTTATTTACATTATAGGCAGTATAACATATTTTTTCTTTAAGGATAAATCGGCATACATAAAATATATGTGGTTTGTAATAATTACCTATACAATAACCTTGATAGTATACGCAATCTATCCTACAAGCCAGCTTTTAAGACCCGAGGTTACCGAAGAAGGTATATTGTTTGATGTGATAAGGTGGCTTTACGGATATGATACAAATACTAATGTATGCCCGTCGTTGCACGTTATCGGTTCGTTTGCGGTTATGTTTGCTGCGATAAAGAGTGATACTATAAAAAGTATTTGTGTAAAAACAGGTTACGTCATTGCGGCTGTTCTCATCTGTGTTTCTATCGTATTTATAAAACAGCATTCTATTATTGATTTCTTTTGGGGAGCAGTAGTTTCCTTTGCTGTCTACCCGATTGTATTTGTAAACAATCCTCTTGGTACAAAACTTATAAACTTATTTGAAACCGAAAAGGCTGAAGAATATTGCACTGAAACATTGATAAAAAATTAAGGAGAGGAGAATCAGCTTGCTTAATTTTATCCGCAGGAGAAGAAAGCTAATATTGGCATGCGTTGATTTGGCTACAATGGTAATTGCATCATTGCTTGCGTTTTTTGTTACAAATGTAATAATGGATATTGATATTAGTATGAATATACTCTATGACACGTGTATATTGCTGATGGCATATATGCTCTTTGGGCTTTGGATTATGAGAGTGTATAATAATATCTGGCGGTATGCCGTTGTTGGAGACTTTTTGGGTTGTTGTACCGGAGTGTTGATTGGAACGGTGCTTTATTATGCTACGGCTATTTTTCTTAAGCTTCATATGTCTGATATTATTATAGTATTGACAGCTCTTGCATCGGTTGTAGGTGTTATTATGACAAGAGTGTGCTATAGCTATATTTTCAGAGTGATCAGAACAAGCAGCTCTGTTTCCGGTGGAAAACGCACTCTTGTTGTGGGTGCGGGAGATGCAGGAAATAAAGTGCTGGCTGAAATGAAAACAGGAGACGGTTCACCTTATCATCCGATTGCTATAGTAGATGATGATGAGGCGAAGCAAGGCAGAAGGCTGATGGGAGTTTCGGTGGTTGGTAAAATTAAGGATATTCCAAAGCTTGCCGATGAAATGAATATTGAAATAATTGTTATTGCAATGCCATCGGTGGGAAAGGAAGAAAAAAGACGTATACTGTCTGTCTGTTCTGAGACGGTTTGTGAGGTAAAAAATGTGCCGTATGTCCACGAACTTTTATCGGATTGTGATTTGCTTGGACAAGCACGCAAGATAAATATTGAAGATTTGCTGGGCAGAGATGTTGTTACGATGACCTGCGAAAACAGTATGAAGCTGATAGGTGGCAGAGTGTGTATGGTTACAGGAGGTGGCGGCTCGATAGGCTCTGAGCTTTGCAGGCAGATAGCGGTCTACAACCCACAAAAGCTTGTTATTGTTGATATTTACGAAAATAACGCCTATGACATTCAGCAGGAGCTTCTGGTAAAATACGGCAAAGAGTTAAATCTTGATGTACATATTGCGTCTGTTCGTGATTTGGACAAGATGCGAAAGATATTTGACGAGACAAAACCTGATATAGTTTTTCATGCTGCTGCACATAAGCACGTACCGCTTATGGAAAATGACCCTGAGGAAGCGATAAAGAATAATATCAGGGGTACATATAATTGTGCTAAACTGGCAAGTGAATATAACGTGAATAAGTTTGTGCTTGTTTCTACTGACAAGGCGGTTAATCCTACAAATGTAATGGGCGCAACGAAAAGATGCTGCGAAATGATAGTACAGTATTTTGCTCAGCAGAAGACAGGAACAGAATATGTTGCTGTAAGATTTGGAAATGTTCTTGGCTCAAACGGTTCGGTTATCCCTCTTTTTGAACGCCAGATTGCTGAGGGCGGCCCGATAACTGTTACACATCCGGATATTATTAGGTACTTTATGACTATACCAGAGGCTGTTAATCTGATACTTCAGGCAGGTGCGATGGCTCGCGGAGGCGAAATATTTGTACTTGATATGGGCGAGCCGGTTAAGATTTTGTCATTGGCAGAAAATCTGATAAGGCTTCACGGAAAAGAGCCGTATGTAGATATTGATATAAAGTTTTCCGGCTTAAGACCGGGTGAAAAGCTCTTTGAAGAGCTTTTGATGGACGAAGAAGGACTTAAGAGAACTGAAAACAAGAAAATATTTATTGGAAAGCAGATTGAAATTGATGCGGACACATTTTTGCCACAGCTTGAGGATATATGGGCTGCCGCAGAAGAAAATGACAGCTTGGTTGTAGTTGAAAAGCTTAGAAGTATTGTCCCCACGTTCAATCATGTAGTAATAAACGGATAGTGAAAATGCTGTGTTCAAGGTGTTTGGACACAGCATTTTTGTGCGTTTTTTAAAAATATGCAAAAAATCCAAAAAAATGCGTAAAATATCTTGACAAGAGTACTATGATTTTGGTATACTTAGTAAGCTGGGCTAATAATGTGGACTGAAGGAGGTAAAACAATGTTTACCGAAAATGAAAAGGCCAGATTAGCGGTCGGGCTCAAGGAAACGAGGAAGGTCGTTTTGTCCGGTGCCGAGAAGGTTTATCTCGCAGAGGATGCGCCCGAGCGGATAGCAGAAGAAATCAAGAATATCGCAGGGGACAAGCTTTTAATTGTTTCATCAATGAGGGAGCTTGGAAGAATGTGCGGTATTGATGTTAAGGCATCCTGCGCCGCAGTTCGTTTAAATTAGTTTCGTATCATTCTCCCAAAAGGAGTTTATGATAAATATTTTTTAAAGAAGGAGGATTTTCCGATATGCCTACATTTAATCAGTTGGTAAGAAAGGGTAGAGAAACTTCAGTTAAGAAGTCAACTGCACCTGCTCTTCAGAAGAGTCTTAATTCTCTTAAGAAAAAGACAAATGACCACAGCTCACCGCAGAAGAGAGGCGTATGCACGGCTGTAAGAACAGCTACACCGAAGAAGCCTAACTCAGCTCTTAGAAAGATTGCCAGAGTAAGACTTACAAACGGTATCGAAGTAACTGCTTACATTCCGGGTATCGGCCACAACCTGCAGGAGCATAGCGTTGTTCTTATCAGAGGCGGAAGAGTTAAGGATTTGCCTGGTACAAGATACCATATTATCCGTGGTACACTCGACGCTCAGGGTGTTGCTAACAGAATGCAGTCGCGTTCTAAGTACGGCGCTAAGAAGCCTAAGGCTGAGAAGAAGTAATTTTTCTCAAAATGTGCATTTCGGTTATATTCTTTAACATAAATAAGCATATAACCTTGTGCATAAAACGGAGCTTTGAAAGATTAAGCTCAGAGTACCTATGATACTCATAGCCTTCAAAAAGAAGGTGTCAAATTTATGAAGGAGGGAAGCAACTATGTCAAGAAAAGGTTATATTGCTAAGAGAGAAGTTCTTGCAGACCCTATCTACAACAGCGTTGTTGTTACAAAGCTTATTAACAACATTATGCTTGACGGTAAGAAGGGTGTTGCACAGAAGATAGTTTATGATGCTTTTGAAATCATAAGAGAAAAGACCGGCAGAGACCCGCTTGAGGTATTTGGCGAGGCACTTGATAACATTATGCCTGTGCTTGAGGTAAAGGCTCGCCGTGTCGGCGGTGCTACTTACCAGGTACCGATGGAGGTTCGTCCTGAAAGACGTCAGACTCTTGGACTTCGTTGGCTCACACGCTATTCTCGTGAACGCAATGAAAAGACCATGAAGGAAAGACTCGCTAACGAATTGATGGATGCATTAAACGGCACCGGCGGTTCTGTTAAAAAGCGCGAGGATACTCACAAAATGGCAGAGGCAAACAAGGCTTTTGCACATTACAGATGGTAATTTCATTTGCAAAAATAAAGTTAATTACTACTATAAAACATTTCTACTAATTCTGAAAGGAGGAAATGAAAAATGGGAAGAGAATTTTCATTGGAAAACACAAGAAATATTGGTATAATGGCTCATATCGACGCTGGTAAGACCACTACTACCGAGAGAATTCTTTACTATACCGGCCGTATCCACAAAATGGGTGAGACTCACGATGGTGCAGGTACAATGGACTGGATGGCTCAGGAGCAGGAGCGTGGTATCACTATCACATCTGCTGCTACAACCTGTCAGTGGAAGGGCAAGAGAATCAATATCATTGACACACCGGGACACGTTGACTTTACTGTTGAAGTGCAGCGTTCACTTCGTGTACTTGACGGCTCTGTAACTGTTATGTGCGCTAAGGGTGGTGTTGAGCCGCAGTCTGAGACTGTTTGGCGTCAGGCTAACGACTACAACGTACCCAGAATGATTTATGTTAACAAGATGGATATTCTTGGTGCTGACTTCTACCACGTTATTGACATGGTAAAGGAGCGTTTGAAGGCAAATGGTGTACCCATTCAGCTTCCTATTGGTGCTGAGGAGACCTTCAAGGGTATTGTTGACTTGATGACAATGAAGGCCGAAATCTACTACGATGATTTGGGTAACGATGTTCGTGAGGAGGAAATTCCTGCGGATATGCTCGATAAGGCTGAGGAATACAGAGCAAACATGGTTGAGGCGATTGCTGAGACTGATGAAGAGCTTATGATGAAGTACCTCGAGGGTGAGGAGATTTCAGTAGATGAGCTTAAGAAAGCTCTTAGAAAAGCTACTATCGCTAATGAAATTGTTCCGATGTGCTGCGGTACATCATACAGAAATAAGGGTGTTCAGCTTGTTCTCGATGACAGATAGTACTAAATGCCGGCACCGACAGATATTGCTAACATTAAGGGTGTTGTTCCCGATACCGACGAAGAGCAGGAAAGACCGTCATCAGATGAGGCACCTTTTGCTGCGCTTGCGTTTAAGATTGCAACAGACCCGTTCGTTGGTAAAATCTGCTTCTTCCGTGTATATTCAGGAACTGTTAATGCAGGTTCTTACGTTCTTAATGCTTGCAAGGGCAACAAGGAGCGTCTCGGAAGAATTCTTCAGATGCATGCTAACCACAGAGAGGATATCGACATTGTTTACTCAGGCGATATCGCTGCGGCAGTTGGCCTTAAGAATACAACAACAGGTGATACTCTCTGTGATGAGAAGCACCCGATTATCTTAGAGTCAATGAACTTCCCTGAGCCGGTTATCCGTGTTGCTATA
>JAZROS010000110.1:0-2226 GCA_045648825.1 Clostridia bacterium
TGCGGGAATATACGTTTTGTAAAACCATCTGCATCATAGCCGTCGGAAACTCCGTTTATCTGTGCATTTACTATCTTCATTTCGGGATATGTTTTGGTTATGTATTCTGCTACATCCTCATTCTCGCAGGGCGCAAAGGTGCAGGTTGAGTAGACCATTCTGCCACCCTTTTTAAGCATTTCCACAGCACAGTCGGCAATATGCTTCTGTCTTACACCGCACGTTTCACTGTGAGCCATACTCCATTCGGTAACCGCCTGAGGCTCTTTTCTGAACATTCCCTCGCCTGAGCAGGGTGCATCAAGTATTATATAATCAAATTCTTCGGGGTATTTTTGCAAAAGTTTTTCGGGCGATTCGTTTGTTACTACGGCATTTTTAATGCCCATCCGCTCTATATTCTCCGAAAGGATTTTTGCCCTTGAGGGAATAATTTCATTTGCAACCAAAAGTCCCTCTCCTGCCAGTGCCGCTGCCGCCTGAGTTGATTTTCCGCCCGGCGCAGCACACAAATCGAGGACCTTGCTTCCCTTTTCTATTTTAAGCGCAGACACTGCAGCCATTGCAGACGGCTCCTGAAAGTAAATAAGCCCTGCACTGTGATAGGGATGTCTGCCATTTAGTATCTCCTTGTTTGTATAACATCCGTCCTCGCACCAGTCGACTTGGTCAAAACTGCCTGTCTTTTTTAAAGCAGCTTGCTTTGCATCTTTTTTTAATGTGTTTATGCGCATTCCGCTCCACATTTCGCCTTTAGTAAATGCCGATAGAAAGGCATCATATTCGTCGCCGAGCATTTTTTTCATTCTGTCGGCAAAATCCTCAGGCAACTCAAACTCCGCCATTTCTTAATCCTCCTCTGTTATTTTGAGATTTCTTTTTATAACCTCATAGCCGCGCCAGGAAAACGCTCGATTTTGATACTTTTTCTTAAAATCCCTGTTCGACTCCGCCATATTTACCTCAAGTCTTTCTACGAGATTTGTGCGGAATTCGTCAATATCGGTAAGCTTTGCCGTTTTGTTATGCGGGCATACCGTCTGGCAAATATCACAGCCCCAGACACTGCCGCTTTTTTTGATTATCTTCTGTTCGCTATCTGTCAGCTCGCCCTTTTTCTGCGTGATATACGACGCACATTTTGAGCTGTCAAGACCGCTTTCCGTAAGAGCACCGCCGGGGCAAGCTCTTATACATTCTCCGCAGCCGATACAACTTGTGCTTAAGGGCAGGTTTTCTTCAAGCTCCAAATCGGTCAATATGTAGCCGATAAAGGTATAGCTTCCGTAGTCGGCATTTATAAGAAATCGGTTTTTGCCCACAAAGCCAAGACCTGCAAGATATGCAAGATGTCTGTCGCAAAGAGCGCCCGTATCGCAATATGCCTTTGCAAGATATCCCTCACCCTCCAAAACGGAACAAAGCTCTCTTAGCTTACGCTCTGCTACAAGATGATAGTCCTCACCCCTCGCATATAACGAAAGATTACTCTTTTCTCCGCCGTTATGATAGGAAAAGAGACAGACTATTATGCTTTTTGCCTCAGGAAGATACAAGAACGGATTTATTCTTTCTTCGATATTGTCAGGTACCATCGGCGTATCCAACGAAAGCTTGTTCCTAAGCTCAGAAAAAATCCGTGCACGGCAAACACCGACGGCACTGATACCAAGTGCCGCCGCTCTCTTTTTTATTCTTTCAATCATAGATGTGCGTCTATCATATCGCAGAAGTCGTCAAAGCTTTTTGCTCCGACACTCCGCTCTACCGTTTTGCCGTCCTTGATAATGAGGACTGTCGGGATAGACACAACTGCAAACTCGCTTGCAAGGGCACTTTCTGCGTCAACATTTATCTTGCAAACCTTGATTTTATCCCCATATTCCTCGGCAAGAGAGTCAATAATCGGCGAAACCATACGGCACGGACCGCACCAGCTTGCCCAGAAATCTACCACTACGGGTACATCGGATGTCATTACCTCTTTCTCAAAATTTGCTTTTGTAAGTTCTATTACCATATCTATTACCTCCTTTTATTCTGTATATTGTGGGAATGAACTATATATATTGTTACCATCGGACAATGGTGTTATAAGCTCCTCGGCATAAAAAGCACCGTCAGAATAGGTATATTTTGTAACCGACATACCTACTGTCGATGTGTGAACTAAAGATATTACGGGCAGATTGTTTAAGTCGGAGGCCAAGCGGTCTTAGGAAGACA
>JAZROS010000111.1:0-3664 GCA_045648825.1 Clostridia bacterium
AACGATATATAAGTGTGATATAATTAATCTGTTAGTTGTTTTAAAAAAGGCAGAGTTTTTATACTCTGCCTTTTTTGTGTTCATATTAGTTACATTCTGCTGTTAAAGGACCTGCAAGCTCTTTGAGATAGAAGAGCTTTCCGGGAAGAGTGGGCATGAATGATGATGTTATGTTCATATCGGGACCGTAGTGGAGAGTGGTTAAAAAGCTCATTCCCTGCCAGCCCATACCTCTGCCAAGAGCACCATCGCAACCGCCTATGATATAATCAGCCTGAAGGAAAAGTCCAGGTCCGATTGTGTTTGCACGGCAAGGTACCAATGTTGTTCTGCTCTTGAAGCTTGTGATAGCATTCTGCTCGATTGTCAAGGGATGAAGTTTCGCACCGATGCGGTAGCAAGCACTCTTCCACTCTGCCTCTGATGCATAATCCTCAGCAAACTGCGGCTCCCAGAATGCGATATGGCACATTCTGCCGATACCGAATACAAGAACAAGCTTAACGCCCTCTGCTTTAAGTTTCGCAAGCTTTTCGGGGTATGTAGGAAGGTTTTCCTTTGTAGCAAAATTTCTCTGCTCGGGCGGGATTGTGTTCTCGCCAAGCTTATCAAAGAATGCTTCCTTCATACTGTACTCGAATGATGCAGGATTTGTGTTCGGAAGTGTATTTCCTTCACTGTCCGACCACTCGTCCATATTAAAGGTGTAAACGTGGTCGCACTTTACGTTCCAAGCCTTAAGGAAGTAAACTGCCCACTTGTACATACCCATCGGGCCAACCGGCAAAATCATAGCAAGCTTTTCGCCGTTTTCGCGTGCATTCTTAATCTGGAGCGCGATTTCGTGTCCCATAAGTGTGTCAAATTCATAAATATTATCACACTCTACGGGGGTGAAATCCTTGTGCCAGAAAGACTCTCTTGCAAGACCCTTTTCACAGCACTCATCAATCTTCTTCATATCCCAGCCCTTCGGGTAAAAATCCTCCAAAAGACTGCCTTTAACAGTTGATAAAAAATCCATTTTATCTTTCTCCTTTCCTATTTATGCTCTTTTATCCTCAATGAATTTCATAATTTCATCAAAGCTCTTAATTCCTGTTGTTGCACCCTTTGCCATTACGCAATGTGCTCCTGTTGCATTTGCAAATACCATACACTCCTCAGGGGTCTTTCCCTTGGCATAAGCCGCCAAAAAGCCTGAGCAGAAGCTATCGCCCGCGCCTGTGGTATCAACAGGGTTTTCAACATAAAACGGCGGATAAAGAGTACCCTTTGTCTCGCCCTCTTTTCTTAAATAACTGCCCTTAGAGCCAACCTTTATTATAACATTCTTTGCGCCCTTTGACATAAATACATCCGCAATATCGTCAACGTCGTCCCTACCTGCAATAAGAACTGCCTCGTCAATACTCGGCATCAGGTAATCTATGTACGGCATTGACATATCAAGAAGCTCTCCCCACTTACCTTTTGCATCCCAGCAGACATCAAGGAATGTGGTCTTGCCCATTTCCTTACACTTTTTAAGGAATTCCATTGTTTCCTCACCGTCGAAGGTGTCCATAAGGAAGCTTCCTGTAACGAATACCATATCGCACTTTTCAACAGCGCTCATATCGATATCCTCATTGGCAAATACTGCATTCGTACCTGTGCAGTGGAAGAAGGACCTTTCGCCCGTCTTGTCTATCATCAGAACTGACGCAGATGTCTGTGCCTTATCGCTTACCTTAAGACCGCAGGTATCAACACCTGCCTTGTCCAGTCTGCCCTTTAAGAACTCACCGAACATATCATCTCCGACCATACCAACCATAACCGACTCAACGCCGAGTTTTCTAAGGTTTATAGCTGCAGTCATTGCGTTTCCGCCATTATGCATAGTGATTGAGTTCACAGGCTCTAAAACTCCCTTTTCGGGATAATTATGTACCGGCTCAACTATAACGTCAGCCACCAAAATTCCAACACAAGCTACTTTTTTCACGGTAACAACCTCCTTGCAACAACTTTAGGCCACACAAGTTCCTGACAAAATGCCTCTGCATACTGTGTTCCGCACTGAATACCCCTGAAACGTGAGCAGGTTCGTACAAATTCAGCAAAGTCAATATGGTCGTGGTCTCTCATCCACTTAAGCTGGCTCTCGTGGCACTCAAGCATCTGTATTTTAAGCTCAATCTCGTCTGAGATATCAACATATTCCGTCGGGTTAAAGTTCATACCCGCCAAGTTGTCCATATAGAAAATAGGCACAACTGCAGCCTTTCCCTCTGCACCGTAATGAGGCACACTAGCCGCAAAGGACGCATCAAATACGAGCTTTGAAACTGCAAGATGGTCAGGCATATAGTCGGTAGGGCTGTGTGTGATTATAAAATCAGGCTGTACCTTTTTGATAAGCTCAACCAGCTTATCACGCTGAGCAATATCACAGCCGTTGGGCAAAAGGTCGCCTATATCAAGTGTAACAACCTCAATACCTGCAAGAGAGCCCGCCTTTTTAGCCTCACCTATTCTAATCTCACGAAGCTCTTCGGGAGAAATAATCTCATGTCCCATATTACCGTTTGCAACGTGGCATACAGTAACCTTATCTCCGCGCTTAACGCATTTTGCAAGTGTTCCGCAGCAAGAAATCTCAATGTCATCGGGATGACATCCGACTGCCAAAACATTCATTCTGTCAAGACCTCCTTATTTTTATCGCTTAAAACATTATATCACGGCTTGTAATATTTTACAAGCCTGCTTATAAAATAATATCAAGCATCTCCATAAGCCCGTTGATGCGGTAATCGCACATATCGCCCATACCTGCCTGGTCGATATTTCCGCCTGCGATACCTACACAGCTAAAGCCTGCAAGCTTGATTGAAACAACGCCTGCCGAGCTGTCCTCGATACCGATTACCTTGTGTCTGTTTTCAAACGGAATACCAAGGCCTACTCTTGCAGTTTCAGCATAGAGCCAGGGGTGCGGCTTGGGAGCAAGCTCGCCCAAGGTTCCCGTCTGTCCTGCACGAAGCGCCTGTCCTGCAGTTATAATTGCATCATAGAAATCAACAGGGTCGCCCATATCAAGCTGCTTGAATGCGGAGATAATCTCGGGCATAGCCTTTTCGTAAAGTCCGCTTGTAACAAGACCGATTTTGATGCCTTCCTTTTTAACTGTTGTCAAAAATTCCTTCAAATTCGGTGCAGGAGTAAATGCATCCTGCTTGCCTCTACCCTTTAATATCTCGTCCATCTCGTGATTTACGATTTCAAAGTAATACTGCCTTGCAAGCTCTAAGCTACCGCCTTTAACATACTTATCAATCATATACTGCAGATGCTCGGAAACAGAGTGTCCCGAAATAAACGGCTCATCCTCTGCCTCCTTCTTAAAGTCAGACTTACCTAAAAGTCTTGCAGTTGTCTGCTCAATTACCCACATCCAGAAGCTTTCGCTATGTACAGATGTACCGTCTAAGTCCATCAAAATTGCCTCAGCCTTTGGCTCAAAGTGTGTTTCGTGCATAGGATAAATTGCAGGATATCCCATACCGCTCTTTACATAGCAGAGCTTTTTGTCGTCAAATTCTACTATGTCAATCTTTTTATCATCGGGAGTTAAAATCTTTTTAACTCCGTCTTTGCCGACCTCAAAAAAGTCGCT
>JAZROS010000112.1:0-4115 GCA_045648825.1 Clostridia bacterium
AAATAATTTAAGCAAACAAAAATACAGAGAGAAAATTCTCTCTGTATTTTTTTATTTATCTTAAAGTCTTTCTGCAATAAGCTTTGCCATTTCCTTTGTTCCGACCTTTTTCATTCCGTCGGACATAATATCTGCTGTGCGATAGCCCTCTGTAAGCACCTTATCAACAGCAGCCTCGATAGCGTCAGCCTCTTTTGTAAGACCGAAGCTCATTCTTAGCATCATAGCCGCCGAAACGATAGTTGCAATCGGGTTTGCAATATCCATTCCTGCGATATCGGGTGCAGAGCCGTGGATAGGCTCGTACATACCAAGCTTGCTCTCGCCCAAAGATGCAGACGGCAGCATACCGATTGAGCCTGCTATTGCACTTGACAAATCGGACAAAATATCGCCGAAGATGTTTGAGGTTACTATTACATCAAACTGTGCAGGATTGATTGCAAGCTGCATAGCCGCATTGTCAACATACATATGTGAAAGCTCAACCTCAGGATAATCCTTGGAAAGCTCTATCATTGTCGCTCTCCAGAGTCTTGATGACTCAAGCACGTTTGCTTTATCAACAGATACTACTCTCTTTTTCCTGAGCATTGCAGTTTCAAAAGCAATCTTGCCTATTCTTCTTACTTCCTCAACAGAGTATTTCTCCTCATCAGATGCCCAAGAGCCGTCCTCTGCCTTTGTCTTTTTACCAAAATAGATACCGCCCGTAAGCTCTCTTACAACCATAATATCAAGACCGTCCGTGAGCTTTTCACTCTTTAAAGGTGATGCTGCTGCAAGCTGTTTTTTAAGAATAGACGGTCTTAAATTGGAATAAAGACCGAGTGCCTTTCTTATGCCCAAAAGACCTGTTTCAGGACGGAGATTTGCAGGAACAGAGTCCCACTTAGGACCGCCTACCGCACCTAAAAGAACACTGTCCGATGCCAAACACTTATCAACCGTTTCCTTTGGCAACGGCTCACCATACTTATCAATAGCACAGCCGCCCATATATACCTCGGTGTAATTGAACTTGCTGCCAAATTTTTCCGATACTGCATCAAGTACAGTAACTGCACCTGCAACAATTTCAGGACCTATTCCATCGCCAGGAATAAGTGCAATATTAAACTCTGACATTTATTTCTCCCCCTTTATCTTGGAAATCAAACCGCCTGCTGCGATTATCTCCTGCATAAACGGCGGGAATGCTGCAGCCTGATAGCTCTTGCCCTTTGTAACATTGGTAATAACACCTGTATCAAAGTCGATTTCAACCTCGTTACCCTCGTCAATATCAGAGCTTGCTTCGGGACATTCGAGGATGGGGAGTCCGATATTTATGGCATTTCTAAAGAAAATTCTTGCAAAATCCTTTGCAATAACACAGGAAATACCGCTTGCCTTAATAGCAATAGGGGCGTGTTCTCTTGATGAGCCACAGCCGAAGTTTGCTCCGCCGACCATAATATCACCTTTTTTAACACGGCCTGCAAATGTTGTATCAATATCCTCCATACAATGCTTTGCAAGCTCCTCGGGCACACTTGTGCTAAGGTATCTTGCGGGGATAATTACATCTGTATCTATATTATCACCGTATTTGATGACTAAACCTTTTGCTTTCATCTGTCATTTTCCTCCTCACATAACCTCTTCTGGGCTTGCTATTCTGCCAAGTATCGCAGAAGCTGCCGCAACCGCCGGACTTGCAAGATAAACCTCAGATTCTGTGTGTCCCATTCTGCCGATAAAGTTACGGTTAGTGGTTGACACGCATCTCTCGCCTGCCGCAAGAATACCCTTATGACCGCCAAGACAAGGTCCGCAGGTCGGAGTAGAAATAACACAGCCCGCCTCAAGAAGTGTCATAATAGTTCCGTCTTCAATAGCTTCCTTATATATAGCCTGTGTAGCAGGAAATACAATAGCACGGATACCCTTTTTGATTTTCTTACCCTTTAAAATTTCGGCTGCTGCTCTCAAATCGGATATACGTCCGTTTGTGCAAGAGCCGATAACAATCTGGTCAATCTCAACCTCACCCCAGTTTTCTGGTGTGTGAGCATTTTCCGGTAAGTGCGGGAACGCAACTGTGTACGGCACTTTGGATAGGTCTATATCAATAACCTCGGCATACTCCGCATCACTGTCAGCCACATATTCTGTCCATTCCTTCTTGGAATGTTCCCTCATATATTCACGTGTTAAATCGTCAACCTCGAATATACCGTTTTTAGCACCTGCTTCGATTGCCATATTAGCGATAGTGAATCGGTCGTCCATTGTGAGCGAGTGCATACCCTCTCCGCCAAATTCCATAGACTTATAGAGTGCACCGTCAACACCAATCATTCCGATTATATGTAAAATCAAGTCCTTACCGCTCACATACTTAGGAAGCTTTCCCGTAAGATTAAATCTTATAGCCTCGGGAACCTTAAACCAAGCCTTTCCCGTCGCCATACCTGCCGCCATATCAGTCGAGCCAACACCTGTCGAAAACGCACCGAGTGCTCCGTATGTACAGGTGTGAGAATCTGCACCAATTATAACGTCGCCTGCAACAGTCAAGCCTTTTTCGGGCAAAAGTGCGTGTTCAATGCCCATCTCACCCACTTCAAAGTAGTTTTCTATATCCTGCTCCTTTGCAAAGCAACGTACACACTTTGCCTGCTCAGCCGACTTTATATCCTTATTAGGTGTAAAGTGGTCGGGCACAAGTGCGATTTTAGTTTTGTCAAAAACACTCTTAATTCCTATTTTACCAAACTCGCCTATTGCAGGCGGTGATGTGATGTCGTTTCCAAGCACAAGGCTTAAATCTGCCATAATAAGCTGACCTGCCGAAACCGACTCCAAGCCTGCCGCACGGGCAAGTATTTTTTGTGTCATTGTCATTGCCATTTATCTTCACTCCTTCTTATCTTTCTATTTTACACCATTTTCCTTCGTTTGTCCAACATATTATTATATTTTTATAAATTTTTTTCAATTTATTGTCTTGGCAGCTATCCTTAGTGAATATAATTTACCAATAACAGAAAAAGGGGTGCTTTGTAAATTGAATTATCTGATAAAGGAAAACGGAACTACCGTTCTTTATTTTTACAAAAATGGAGATGGGATTATAAGACGCGCAAAGCGAGGTAGCTCGTGGCAGGAGGATGAATGTATTTTTAAAGATGGTTGTTCGGGATTCGGTCTTTACCCCGATTCCAATGCCGTACATATAGTAACACAAACTGTCTTGGGAGAGCTTATGTACATTATAAGCACTGCTTCAGGCAGGCGGAAATTTATTCTGCAAAAGCTCCCCGAAGACTGCAATATTATAAAAATTTTTCTCTATCCCATACGAAAAAGACTTAATATGCTCTATTCACTAAAACGAGGTAACGATATATTTCTTATGCACTGCATTTTGACCGACAACGCCCGACAAAATACTGTGGCGAAAATTAAAGATAGCGACTTTTTTGTGATGCACAACAGAGTCTACTATACCTCTTTCGACGGCAGTGCAGGATTTTCGGAGCTTGCAGACGAAAAACCCGCCTACTATATCCGCATAGCCGAAAACTCTTCCGTTCCCTATCTCTATCAGGGACATATAGCCTTTAAATCCAACGAAAAAATTTACTTTGATAATCGTGCGCTTTTAAAAGACCCGAAAGCAGACGGAGTAATCATAACCGAATACAACTCCCGTCTTTTTGTCGTATGGCAGAGCGACGGTTATCTGCGGTATATGCCGGCTGACAGCCAATCCGGCAGACCTCACGCAGTAATAAAGCCGCCCTTCCCTGCAAATATTTACGGTATCTGGCATAACGACGACTGCCATTATTTTTACGGCAATCACACCGAAAGCGAACTGATTACATATGTAAACCCATCTCCCTTTGACTCAATGCCCGAAAAAGACCCCGAAGAATTTTTATCACGCAGAATGGAAAATATGAAAAGAGAAATAGCAGAACTCAAAAATAAGCTCTATTACTTCGCATAATTGCATAATGCAATATTTTTGTCGATTTTTCTTGCATAATGCAATATTTTGTGATATACTGTCATATGAAAAGGGAATTTTGCTACAACAGAAAAAAGGAGTTGCGGGAATATGG
>JAZROS010000113.1:0-2101 GCA_045648825.1 Clostridia bacterium
CTTTCCCGACTTAAACCCAGGTGACGCCGAGGCTGAAAAGTCTTTTAAAGAGGTTAACGAAGCGTACGAAGTTTTGTCCGATAAGGATAAGCGTGCGCGCTATGACCAATTTGGTCACGCAGGCGTTGACCCTAACTTTGGCGCAGGCAGCGGAGGCGGCGGTTTTGGCGGCTTTGATTTCAGCGACATATTCGATATGTTTGGCGGTGGCTTTGGCGGCTTTGGCGGCGGAAGACGCAACGGTCCTGTAAGAGGCAGAGACATAAGCCGTGATATTACTGTAACCTTCGAGGAAGCAGCCTTTGGTTGTAAAAAGAAGATAAATATTACCCGTGATGAACCTTGTGAGGCTTGTGGTGGCACAGGTGCAAAAGCTGGTACTAAACCTGAAACCTGTACAAGATGCGGTGGCAGAGGTCAGGTGCAGACACAGACAAGAACACCTCTTGGTTATATGACGAACGTAACTACCTGTCCCGAATGTCGTGGTACAGGAAAGATTATAAAAGAGCCTTGTCGTGAATGTCGTGGCACAGGCAAAGTTAAGGCATCACGCACTATTGAGCTTGATATTCCAGCTGGTATCAACCACGGTCAGACAATGCAGCTTTCAGGCAGAGGTGAGTCTGGTGAAAGAGGCGGTCCGAGCGGGGATCTTCTTATCACAGTGAGAATTAAACCTCACGAAATATTTACAAGAGAAGATTATGATGTTTATATCAATTTCCCTGTAACATTTGTTGAGGCTGCTTTAGGTGCGACTGTAAAAGTACCTACTCTTGACGGCGTGGTTGAGTATGATATTCCTGAAGGAACACAGCACGGAACGAGATTTCGCTTGCGAGAAAAGGGAATACCGTATATACGTGGAAGGGGCAGAGGCGATCAATACGTAATTGTTGAGGTAGAAATTCCTAAAAATCTATCAAATAAACAAAAGGACATTCTCAAACAATTCGATATGGAAACAGAAACTAAGAACTATAAAAAGCAGAAAAGCTTTTTTGATAAAATGAAAGACTTATTAAAGTAAATCCCGGGAGGTTATATAATGCAGCCTAATATATATAAATTATCAGAGATGACTGATAAGGAAAGAGATTTTATATTAAGACGAGCAGAACTTGACATTACAGAACAGATGAAGGTGGCGACTGAAGTATCCAATGACATCAGAGCAAGAGGTGATGCTGCTGTTTTGGAATACACAGAGAAGTTTGATAAGGTAAAGCTTACAGCCGCTAATATGAAGGTTACACCGGAAGAGATTGAATCGGGATACAAAAGACTCGATAACGAAACAAGAGAAGCTATAGAATATGCTTACAAAAATATTTATGACTTCCACGAAAAGCAGATGCCTGAGGAAATGTGGTTTACAATGGTTGACGACGGTCTGATGGTGGGCGAAAAGACAACACCTATTGTAGATGTATGTCTTTATGTACCGCACGGTAAGGGAAGCTTCCCATCAGTCCTTTGTATGCTCGGTATTCCGGCAGTAGTTGCTAAAGTCCCTAAGATTGTTGTCGTAACACCTCCTAATGAAAAGGGTGAAGTTGACGATGCAATACTTGCAGCTGCAAAGATTATTGGTATAACAGAGATTTATAAGGTTGGAGGTATTCAGGCTGTTGCAGCTGTTGCATACGGAACTGAAACTATACCTAAGTGCCATAAAATAATAGGCCCTGGAAACAGCTATGCAACTGCTGCTAAGAGAGTTCTTGCAAGCTACATAGACGCAGGTCTTCCTGCAGGTCCGAGTGAGGCAATTATCCTTTGTGATGAAAAGGCAGATCCTGAAAAGGTAGCACTCGACTGGATGATTGAGGCAGAGCACGGCCCTGATAGTGCGTCTCTTCTTGTAACACACTCAAAAGAGCTTGTTGATGAGGTTATTCCTATTGTTAACAGACAGCTTGAAAAGATTTCCGAAAAGAGAAGAGAGTTTGTTTCTACTAACTTTACTACATACGGCGGTGTTATTCTTACAGATTCGCATGATGAATCAATTGATTTTGTAAACGAATATGCTCCAGAGCATATGGAAGTAATGACAGAAAAGCCTTTCGAGACATTGCCTAAGATAAAGAATGCC
>JAZROS010000114.1:0-8199 GCA_045648825.1 Clostridia bacterium
ACAGAACGGAGGTCAAAATAATGAAATTAAGCACAGAAGCAAGAATGGTAAGTCTTGTTTCATATACAACATTCCTACTGTTTGGATTAGTATGTTTATTACCGATGCTGATGGTAGTGGCAATATCCTTTACATCCGAACAGGCGATAGCAGAATACGGTTTCTCCTTAATACCGAAGGAACTGAGCCTTCAGGCATATCAGATACTCTTTTCGAATCCCGAACAGATATTAAATGCCTACAAGACAACAGCAATAGTAACAATAACAGGAACAGTTATGTCCCTGATATTTACAGCACAGGCGGCATATGTAACATCAAGACCGACATTTTTTGCACAAAAGCAGGTGTCGTTTATGTTCTACTTCACACAGCTTTTTGGCGGCGGACTTGTTCCTACATATATAGTGGTAACACAGTATTTACATCTTAAAGATTCAATTTGGGCAATAATCCTGATATTGATGGTAAGTCCATGGAACGTATTTTTGGCAAGAACATACATAAAGGCGATACCTGAATCGCTGATTGAGTCGGCAAAATTAGACGGAGCGAGTGAGTTCAGAATATTCTATCAGATAATAATGCCGTTGGCGGTAAGTGGACTTGCAACAATAACAATCACCACGGCGATAGGCTACTGGAACGATTGGTATCAGAATATGCTCTACATTTCAGATGTAGACAAATACTCGCTACAATATTTACTTCAGACCTTGCTTAAAAAGATAGACTTCTTAAAGCAGGCTGGAGGAGCGGGAATGCTGACGGGCATGGAGATACCGGAGGAAAGTCTTAGAATGGCAACCTGTGTGGTAGCAATCGGACCGATGGCAATTTTGTTCCTGTTCGTACAGAGATTCTTTGTAAAGGGAATTACGGTAGGCTCTGTAAAGGGATAATATAAAGAACGTACATATTGTGATTGATACAATCACTTAATATATAAAAAATGAAACGGAGGAAACTAATTATGAAAAAGGCAAAGAGATTATTGGCACTGTTATTGGTTGCAGTAATGGCGATGGGAGTGCTCGCAGGCTGCGGAGGCAACAATGCAGAAGACGATGTAGTAACACTTACATGGTACATACTCGGAGACACAACACTTCCTGATAACGAAGAAGTATACCAGGTGGCATCTGATATGGTTTATGAGGACCTTGGCTTTAGAGTAAACATAAAGCCTATAGATTCCGGTTCTTACAACGACAAAATCAAAATGATTATTGCCGGCGGAGAGGATTGGGACATCTGCTGGACATCAAACTGGCTTAACGACTACGCATCAAACGTAGCCAGCGGTGCATATATGGAAATCGATGAGCTTCTTAACGAGGCGCCCGCACTTAGGGATAGCATAAACGAGAAAATCTGGGAAGGAACAAAAATAGGCGGTAAGCTCTATGGCGTACCTGTACAGCAGATTATGGCAAGAAATGCAGCTATTTCAATGCCTCTTGAGTTCTGGGAGAAGTACAATGATACACTTAAGGGTGTAGACTCCTATGCGGATATGGGCGAATACCTGAAAGCATATAGTGCGGATTATCCGAACACAGGTAAAGTTGATATGAACTGGCAGAATCTTTGCTACGATTTAGGCTTTGACGAGATTATCGGTGTAGCTGTACCGGGTGCGGTATCACTTGAAGGCGATCCGAATGATATTAAGGTGTTCAATCAGTTTGATACAGATATTTTAAGAGAAATTGCTGTTAAAAGAAGAGAGTGGACAGTTAACGGCTATACAAGAAAGGGTACAGATGGTAATGCATCCGGTTCAAACTCAAAGCCTGAGGAAGAGCCGTTTATAATAGACTGCTACAAGCCTGGTTACGAAATTATGAGAGAGGCGTCAACGAAATACCCTGTAAAAGTATTTACAATTTCAGATTCATATCTCACATCGGCTGGTATAAATGCAACGCTTCATGCTATAAATTCAATGTCAAAGCATCCTGTAGAGGCAATCAAGTTCCTCGAGTATGCAAACACAACACCTGAATTTGTAAACCTTCTTGTTTACGGTATCGAAGGTAAGCATTACGAAAAGGTTGATGATGTAACAGTTAGAAGAATAGAAAACTCAGGCTATCAGAACAACGACTGGTGTATTGCAAACGTATTTAATACATACGTAATGGAAGGACAGCCTGCTGACGCTCATGCACAGACAAAGGCTTTGAACGATAATGCAAAGAAATCTAAGCTTCTTGGATTTACACCTGATTTAGAACCGATTAAAGTTGAGATTGCAAACTGCAAATCGGTTAAGAGTGAGTATTTTAGCCAGATTAGTGAAGGTCTTGCAGCGGATCCGATTGCACATCTTGCAGAAATGAACGAAAAGTTTAAAACTGCAGGCGTAGACAAGATTATTGCAGAATTACAGAGACAGATTGATGAGTGGCTTAAAACAAAATAAATTACGGAGTAGGATATGAAAAAGGGATTATTGAAATTAGGAGTTCTTCTTTCGGCTGCGGCGATTACGGTAACAACCGTATCGATTGCACCGCAGGCTGAGCAGAACTATCAGCAAATAGTCTATGTTGATGCCCAGAAGGGTAGAGATGGCGGCACAGGAACAAAATCTTCTCCATTTAAAACGATTGATGCAGCAAAGGACTATGTAAAAAAGATAAACAAGAATATGACGGGCGATATCTTCGTAGATATCGCCCCGGGAGAGTATTATATAGAAGAAACTCTGAATTTTGATGCGTCAGACAGTGGTACAAACGGCTATGACGTTATCTACGGCACGAGTGCGGAGGAAAAACCGCTTCTTACCGGAGGAAAGCACGTTGAGGGTGAATGGAAGGTAGTCGATAGCGAGAAAAATATCTACGCTATCCCCTACGATGGTCCAAAATATGTCCGTCAGATTTATGTAAACGATGTTCGTGCTCAAAGAGCCTGGACAGAGGGCGAGTACGAGCTGATGGACGATTCCAATTCGGTCAAGACCAAGGATGGATATACAACAGAATTTACCGATATTCTTAACTGGCGTAATATCAGCGATATCGAGTTTTCGTTTGTTAGATACTGGACAAATTCGCTTTGTGCTATTTCAAGTATTAAGTCAAGAGAAGACGGCAAGATTGATATTTTAATGGACGCTGCGTTGTGGAAGGTTCTTAATGAAAGCGGCAGAAATGGAATACCAACAATGCCGTGGAGAATAGAAAATGCCTACGAGCTTATGGATGAGCCGGGCGAGTTCTACTATGACAGAACTTTGAAGGAGCTTTACTATATCCCACGCGCAGGCGACGATATGGCAACTGCTGATGTAGTAGTTCCTTACACAGAGCGTTTGGTTTCAGTAGTCGGAGTGATTGACGAAAAGGCAGAGCACATTGTATTTAAAAATCTTAAGTTCAGCCATACTGCGTGGTATGATCCGGACGTGTACCGTGGTTGGGCAGATGCACAGAACAATCTGTTTGATCCGGATAGAACTTTAGGCTGGCTGCCTTCAACAGTTTATGTTGAGTTTGCCGACTATATTGATTTTTACGACTGCGAAATTTCGCACGTAGGAGGCTCGGGTCTCACCTATCAGAGTGCATCACATGACTGTGAAATTATCGGAAACAATGTCTATGATGTTGCTGCAGGCGGTATGCACTTCGGTCATGTAGCTCTCGGCGGAAATTCATTTGAGGGAGACCTCAGGCATGATGTGTATAATTTTGAAGTGAGAAATAACTGGGTACATGAGACAGGTCATTCCTACCGCGATTCTGCAGGTATTACAGTCGGTTATGTATCCCACGCGAACTTTATACATAACGAGGTTGGAAATATGGCGTATTCCGGCTTCCACGTAAACTGGGACTGGGCAGGTGGCCTTGTAAAAGGAAAGCCATTTACCAACGTTCATGTAGACGATAACTACATATATAACACAATGCACGGCACACCTGTAAACGACGGTGCTGCGGTTTATACGCTTGGTGTTACCGGCGGAAGCCACGATAACTACAATACCGTAAGCCGAAATTACATCCGTCAGTCTGTAAGAACTGGTCAATCGGGCGGTCTTTATACCGACGAGGGCTCCAGCTACTGGGAGCTTGAGGATAACGTAGTTGACTTCTATGATGCATATCATAACGAAGTAGGAAGCAAAATATCGTGGTCGCAAACGTGGATATACACAAATACGTTCATTTATTACCGCAACTGTCATGTAACAGACAATGCAGATGATTGGTATGATGCAGGTACAGAAACATATGCTTACGATACAACTTATGTAACAGAATGTAACTGGAGCGATGAGGCAAAAGCGATTATTGCAAATGCCGGATTAGAGCCTGAGTACAGAGCAAAAATGGGCGGAGGAAAGACCAGAGGTTTTGAAAAGCTCATTCTCCACAACGGCGAAAACGGTTACGTTGATGACGGATCGAATGATGGCAGAACCATGAGGCTTGACGTAGGCGAAACAAGAAACTTCACCTACACAGCACATAACACGTGGGCAGAGGTAGTTCCGCAAAGCGATTACAGTGTAGAGTTCAAGTCATTGACACCAGACATTATAGATGTTACCAATAACTCTGTAACAGCTAAAGCGGTTGGCCATGGTTATATGGAATTTACCGTAACCTATGATGGCGGCAAAACTCAAACCAGACGAGTGCATGTAATGTGCGGAGATGACCTTGCAAGTGTAAGATTTAAGGATAAGACAAATGTACTTCTTATGGATGCAGAGCTTCCGCTTTTACTTGAATGTACATCAGCACTTGGCAATCCTATTACCGACTACGACGTAACATACAGAACATCAAACCCCGATATTGCAACTGTAAGCAGCAAGGGCGTTGTCAAGGTTGTAGGAGAGGGCGATGTTGAAATAACCGCAGTAGTTACTGCTGATGGTACAACAGTTGAACAAAAACGAGTTATCACCTGTACAGAGCTCAAAAAGTTTGACACAACCGGTCTTAAGGTAACGCAGATAAACGACCTGTTTAACGACCCAAATGGCTGGTACAAGGGTAGCAAAAATGTGGTCGTAAGCAATACCAAGAAGGACACAATGCGTATAGAAACCCCATCGAGCTTTAGTGTGTACAGCGGCAGAACCTTCGAAAACGAGCTTTTGAGCTTTAACGCGGTTATAACAGGTCCCGAAAATGGTTGGCCGTCGATTGTATTCGGTCAGACAGACCCGCAAGGTTATGCAATCAGCAATACAAATACATATATTATCTGTATTAAGCCCGACCAGATAGAGCTCCAGAGATTCAATAAAGGCAAGAGAACAATGCTTTTTGGAATTTTTGGCGGTAATGAGGGAGAATACGGAATACTACCGAATACATATATAACCTACGGCAAAGAGGCTAACATTCAAGTCGGCTCGTTCACACAGCCGGACGGAAACGTAAGACTGATACTCAATGTAAACGGATATAATGTATTTGATGTAATTGACTACCTTGATAACAGAGTTACAGGCCCTGGATATTTTGGAATTATCAATCAGGGCGGCTCTACCACACTTACCAAAGCGGCAGAGGTTAGTGCTGATTCATCCGACAAAAAGCAGGGATTTGTGGATATTAACAAGCATTGGGCAAAGGCTTCGATAAATGAACTTTATAATAATGGGTTTGTTGCAGGCGTTACAGAAACACAGTTTGCACCGAACAACACTATTACAAGAGCAGAATTTATTGCTATAGTTGCCAGAATAGGAAGACTCACATCATCTAATGGCGACAGCGGCTTTGCCGATGTATCACCGACAGCGTGGTATGCTACTTCTGTTGCAGGTGCAATAGAGGCGGGCATTATAGACAGCCATTTTGAACAGAACGGATGCTTTAATCCTAATGCACCAATCAGAAGGGACGAAATGGCAGCGCTCCTTGTTTTAGCTTATAACTGTTTGACGGATGATTACCCTCAGGATGGAGACATTAGCAAATTTGCAGACGCAGGTGCTGTTGAGCCGTGGGCAGTAGCATATATGAAGAATGCAGTAGGCGGCGGACTGATGTACGGCAATGATTTAAATTGTCTCAACCCGCAAGGAAGTGCAACCAGAGCAGAAGCGGCAGCAATGCTCCAGCGCTTTGCAGAAATGGTTAAGTAAGGGAGAATAACAATCCCTCAGTTAGCTACGCTGACAGCTCCCTTCACACAATAGAGCCGAAACTTCCTCCCCTGTGTAAGGGGAGGGGGACCGCAATAGCGGTGTAAGGGTTGTAAACAAATAACACGTAACCAAAAGAGGAGGAGTCCTCTAAAAATATATTTAATATATAATAAAGAAAGGAACGTGAAAAAATGAAATTCGGTACTCTGGTTAAGAAATTTCTATCACACACAATGGTAGTAGCATTGCTTTGCTCACTGCTGCCGACAAGTGTGGCATATGCGGCTACTGATGATAAGATTCTGGTCTCATATGGATTTGACACCAATGATGAGGTTACATCAGTAGATGTAATCGGAATCGGCACTAAGTCTTTTGACACCGAAACTTACTATAACGGTGGTGGCAGTGCAAAATTTGTGCAGGGAAGCGAAGACAGCTACCTGTCAGAAGAAGCATCCTATACAGTAGGCAAGACCTACCGTATAAGAGCAAAGGTAAAGGTAGATAACCCTCTGGATGAAACAGAAGTTGGCCTTATCCTCCATTCTGATACAGCTGCAAAGAGAAGCATTACTGTTGAAGAAGAAAAGTGGGTGGAAGATGAAGGCACAACAACGGTTGACATCCGCAGACCGGTCGTATCTATTGGTACAAAAGATAAGGACTGGTTTGAGCTTTCTGAGCTTGTTACACTCAACAGTGAAAACGAGGTTGAAACTCTCCAGACAGGTGTATATGTAAAGGATACAAGTGCACAGACATACTGGGTAGATGAGTTTTCAGTCGTTGAATTTGTATCATATGATGATATAGTTGCCGGCGATGCAGTCTTCTACGAAACATTTGAAGACGGTACAGAGGGCTGGACTGGCCTTGCACATACAGGATCAAAGAGAGGTACTGTAATGTCAAGCAGCAATACTTTCAAAAACGGTGAATTTGCTGCTAAGATGGTACAGGGCGGTAACTCCGATTCAATCGTATCTGACAGAAAGGTTACACTCGAAGTCGGAAAATCATACGAGGTAACAGCGTGGGCTAAGGTTGAGGATGGCGTTCCAACTGCAAAATCCACAATGAAATTTAGCCTGTTCGGTGATATAACCTCAGCGGTTACACTCGCTACACATGGAGTAATCTCTCACCCGGTTGAAGACGAAGACTGGGGAGAAAATGTCATGGGCGGAGCAGATTTGGTTACAAATGAGTGGTTTAGTATATTTGGCTCACCGCAGTACAGAACATTCACTAACGAATGGACTAAGTATGTATGGCAGTTCACAGTTAATAGCTCTGACGAAAGTGTAACATCCTACGACGCAAGAGTGGGTATCGGCTACGACGGTCGTCTTGGAAACGAGAGTGTTCCAACAACCTTCTATGCTGACGATATATGCATAAAGGAAATCGCAGGAATAATGAGCGGTTGGATAATAACTGCATATGTTTCGGACGATTATACCACAGACGATACTACACCTGCATTTGCAATGCAGACACAGGGCTCGGTAGAGACTAACAACAGAGCAATGCAGAATGTATATCTTGAAAAAGGTAACTCATACACAGCAAGTGTAAAGGTTTATTATCCTAAGAAGCAGAACAATATAATGGTGGATGAAAATTCTGACAATGACGAAAATAAAACAACGACAGTAGAACTTATTGCCGTAGGAAGTACTACCGCCAGAGTTGATGTGGATGTTCCGTTTGATAAATGGACGGAAATGAGTCTAGATTTCACATACACAGGAGATACAGGTGTTTGGCCTTTGTATGTAGGCAACGGAAATACAATGCCCAGCGGTATGTGGTATATGACAGGCTTTGAGCTTACAGAGAACGGATCAGCAGCAACACCTGCACCGACAACTGCACCTACAGAAACTCCGATCCCCGAACCGGATGTGGATAGTAGCGATGTAGATGATGTAAATGCCGTATTCTACGAAGGATTTGAAGATGGTATTAAGGGTTGGTCAGGCCTTGCACATACAGCATCAAAGAGAGGTACAGCACTGTTAAACGACACAACCGTCAAAAACGGTAAATATGCTGCTAAGATGGTA
>JAZROS010000115.1:0-3102 GCA_045648825.1 Clostridia bacterium
CATAATCATTACGAACCGTTGTTTTAAGAGCATCAATAACTGTGTTTCCGGTTATGAATATTTTTTCATCGGAAATATTTTCAACTAAAAGATTTTTCTTGTTCTGTATAGTAGGAGAAAAATGAAGCTCTGCAATTCTGCCGGTGAGCTGTCTGTTCATTTCCTCAGGAAAGGGTGAATAAATATCATATGTACGAAGGCCTGCCTCAACATGACCAACAGCGGTCTGGTTATAAAAGCCTGCCAGCGCTGCTACAAAGGATGTTGAAGTATCGCCGTGAACAAGTATGATATCAGGCTTTGATTCCTTTATAACACTGTCAAGACCTTCCAAAACTCTTGCAGTAATACCTACAAGTGTCTGACGTGATTTCATAATATCAAGGTCGTAATCTGGCTTAATACCAAATATCTCAAGCACCTGATCAAGCATTTCTCTGTGTTGCGCAGTAACGCATACAACCGACTCAATCTCGTCCTTATACTTTTCAAGCTCAAGCACAAGCGGAGCCATTTTAATCGCCTCAGGTCTTGTACCAAAAACTGACATAACTTTAACTTTGCTCATGACCTTCCTCCTCGCTTATCAATGCATTATTGTCTTTCTTCCGAGCAGCTTTACCCATAGTTGTTTCAAGTATTATAAATATCAAAACCGCACATAAAACACCAAGCGCCATAAGAGTTCCCTTTTCAGCAAGCAACACAGCCGTTATTCCCAAAACTCCGCTTATCGCATAAAGAATAAACACGGACTGTTTTGTAGAAAAGCCCATATCAATAAGTCTGTGATGAAGGTGTCCTCTATCTGCTGTCATCGGGTTTTGACCTTTAAGAATTCTCCTTATCATAGCAAATATTGCATCAAAAAGCGGAAGTCCAAGTATCAGCAAGGGTACAGCAAAAGAAATTATCGCATAGCTTTTGAATGCACCCTGAATAGATAACGAAGCAAGCATAAAACCAATAAAAGTCGAGCCTGTATCGCCCATAAAAATTCTTGCAGGGTTAAAGTTAAAAGGCAGAAAACCAAAACAAGCACCCATAAGCGCTGTTCCCATTACAGCTACAGAGTACTCTCCTGCACGAGTTGCAATAAACACAAGACTAACCGACATAATTGCAGAAACACCGGCAGCAAGACCGTCAAGACCGTCTATAAAATTAACTGCATTAGTGATAAAGACCACCCACAATACAGTCAAAATACCCGAAAGCCACCACGGGAAAACTATATACGGATTGTCAGAAAATACGTTAGGGTTTGTCATCGCTTCAATCCTAAAATCTCCGCCATAAACAACTATCAGGGCCGCAACAATCTGCACAACAAATTTTAGCTTTGCATCAAGGTTTTTGCAGTCATCAATAACACCCATTATTGCAATTATTCCCGCACCAATCATTGTAGCGGCAAGACCTCTTGCCGGAGGTCCGAAGCAAAGAACAGATGCCATAAATCCAAATATTATCGCTAAGCCTCCGCATCTGGGAATAGGACGAGTGTGCATTCTTCTCGAATCTTTAGGAATGTCCACAGCACCGATAATGTATGCTACACGCTTAGCAAGCGGTGTCGTTGCAAAGCTCAGGATAAATGATATTATAAACGCAAACGCAAGACACCAATAATCTTTAGCAGTCATACTAAGTTCTACCTTTCGTAATTATAATCAGACTACAAATCCGACCTTCTTATAAACCTTCTTTAGTGTGCGTTCTGCAAGTCTTGTTGACTTCATCGCACCCTCTTCATAGATAGCCGTAAGGTATTTCTTATCAGCAGAAATTCTGTCAAATTCCGCACGGATAGGTCTTATACACTCAACAACAGCTTCCGAAACATCGTTCTTAAAGTCGCCATAACCTTTGCCGCTGTAATCATTAACAATGCTTTCAATACTTTTTCCTGTAACTGCGGAAAGTATGGTTATGAGGTTATTGATACCAGCCTTTGTATCATCACCCTCTCGGTATTCTATGACTCCCTCAGAGTCGGTAACTGCACTCTTTATCTTTTTGGCAATTACATTAAGGTCGTCAAGCATAGAAATATAGGCTTTGGGGTTTTCATCAGATTTTGACATCTTTTTTGTAGGCTCCTGAAGACTCATAACCTTAGCTCCTGCTTTAGGGATGAATCCCTTGGGGATTTTAAATACATCACCGTATATACCGTTAAATCTTTCAGCAATATCTCTGCATATTTCAATATGCTGCATCTGGTCCTTACCAACAGGCACAAGGTCTGTCTGATAAAGCAGAATATCCGATGCCATCAAAACAGGATAGGTAAAAAGTCCTGCATTTATATTATCAGCGTGCTTTTTGGACTTATCCTTAAACTGTGTCATTCTCTGCAGCTCGCCCATATAAGTGTAACAGTTAAGTACCCACGATAGTTCTGCATGGCAATGATTATGGGATTGAACAAAAAGGATATTCTTTTCAGGGTCAATACCACAGGCAATATATAGTGCAAGCAGGTCAAGAGTCTTCTTTTTAAGCTCCTGAGGATTCTGACGCACTGTAATTGAATGCAAATCCATCATTGCATATATGCAGTTGTAATCCTCTTGAAGCTCAACCCAATTCTTAATTGCACCCAAATAATTTCCGAGTGTAACATTTCCTGACGGCTGAACGCCGGAAAATATAATTTTCTTTTCTTCCATTTTGAAATTCCTTTCAATATTAAAGCATTTCTGAAAGCGCCTCTCCAAGGCGTTTTACACCCTCTTCAATTTTCTCAAGCGTTGCCGAAGAATAGTTCAATCTGAACATATTAGAAGGTGCGTTTATATCAATAGCAAAGTTGGAGCCGGGAACAATAGCGACCTTTTTCTCAAGACAGCGGTCAACTATCGGTGTAATGTCTGTTATGGTCGGGCATTCACACCAAAGGAATATACCGCCTTCAGGCACTACCCACTTAACCTTGCCTTCAGGGAAATACTTTTCCATATTCTCCACCATACAAGCACACTTCTTACCATAAAGCTCGCAGTTTTTAGCAATATAGTCGTCAATATTATACTTTTTCATAAACTCTACACACATAAGCTGAGTAAGCATCGGTGTATGAACGTCATTTACCTGCTT
>JAZROS010000116.1:0-2128 GCA_045648825.1 Clostridia bacterium
GATATGTACGGAATATGTGCATCGAGCGGAAGTGCGTGTGCGTCAGGCTCATTAGACCCGTCTCACGTTCTTTTGGCAATAGGACTTCCGCACGAGATTGCACACGGCTCGCTAAGACTTTCCGTATCAAACGAAACTACCGAGGAAGAGGTTGATTATGTGATTAAAACTCTGCCTCCTATTGTAGAAAGATTAAGACAGATGTCCCCACTCTATGAGGGATGATGAAAGGAATGACAGGATATGTATTCAGATAAGGTAATGGACCATTTTGCAAACCCGAGAAACGTCGGCGAGCTTGAAAATGCAAACGCTGTCGGTCAGGTTGGAAATGCAAAGTGCGGCGACATAATGAAGATTTATATGGATATTGAGGATGATATTGTAAAGGATGTCAGCTTTAAAACCTTTGGCTGCGGAGCGGCGATTGCGACAAGCTCGATGGCGACCGAGATGGTAAAGGGCAAGACCGTTGACGAGGCTCTTTCTCTTACCAACAAGGCTGTTATGGAGGCTCTGGACGGACTTCCTGCCGAGAAGGTGCACTGCTCCGTGCTTGCAGAGGAGGCTATCAAGGCGGCTATTGATGACTACAGAAGCCGCACAGGTGTCAAGCTTGGTGAAAGCAGCTGCTCGGGTTGCGGTGTTTGCTGCCATAAATGCAACGATGTAGAAGAAGAGAAATAATTTCAATATATACTTGCAAGATTGGAATTTATATGTTAAAATAGAATAAACGTAAAGGGAATACATTTTTAGGAAAGAATAATGTATTCCCATTTTTTAAGAGAAAAATCCTTTTCTGACAGATTACGGAGGTTTAATATGGAAGCTAAGTATAAAAGAGTGCTCTTGAAGGTCAGCGGTGAGGCGTTGGCGGGCGAAAAGGGCTACGGCCTTGATGAGAGCACGCTTGATAAGGTATCCGAAAGTATCAAAAAAGTAGTTGATATGGGTGTTCAGGTAACAATCGTTGTCGGCGGCGGCAATATCTGGCGTGGCAGAAGCAGCGAGAATATGGATAGAACTCGAGCTGACCATATGGGAATGCTTGCTACCGTTATAAATGCGCTTGGACTCTGCTCAGCCTTAGAGAGCTGCGGAGTGGAAACAAGAGTTCAGTCGGCTATCGAAATGAGAGCTGTTGCAGAGCCGTACATAAGAGGTAAGGCTGCAAGACACTTGGAAAAGGGCAGAGTTGTAATCTTTGCAGCAGGTACGGGAAATCCCTTTATGTCAACAGATACGGCTGCAGCACTTCGTGCAGTTGAAACAGAGGCTGATATAATCCTTCTTGCAAAAAAGGTTGATGCCGTATATGACTCAGACCCCAACCTAAACCCCGATGCTAAAAAGTACGATGCACTTTCCTTCTCCGACATTCTCGGTAAGGAGCTTGGCGTTATGGACTCAACTGCAGCATCAATGTGCAGGGATAATAATATGTCAATACTTGTGTTCGGATTAGATGACCCCGAAAACATTGTAAGAGCGGTTAAAGGTGATAAAATCGGAACATTGGTAACTAAAGACGGTTTAAGATAAAAGAGAAAGGAAGTATCATTATGGGCAAATATCCTGAAATAGAAGAAAGAATGAACAAAAGAGTGGACGGCTTCCACGGCGAGCTTAAGACTATCCGCGCAGGCAGAGCAAATGCGTCTGTACTTGATAAAATTTCGATTGACTACTATGGCACACCGACTCCTATTCAGCAGGTTGGTTCAATTTCATCGCCCGAGCCGAGAATGCTTGTTATTCAGCCTTGGGACGGAAGCGTTTTAGGTGAGATTGAAAAGGCTATTTTGAAGTCAGAAATCGGAATCGCACCGCAAAATGACGGAAAGGTCATTCGTCTTAATTTCCCGCCTCTTACAGAGGAGAGAAGAAAAGAGCTTGTAAAGCAGGTTAAGAAGTATTCCGAGGAAGCAAAGGTTCAGATTCGTAACGTGCGCCGCGATACGCTTGAGGACTACAAGACAAAGAAAAAAAACTCAGAAATTACAGAGGACGATTTAAAGGGTATCGAAAAGGATATCCAGACACTTACCGACAAATACATCAAGGAAATTGATGATATAACAGCGGACAAAGAGAAGGAAATTCTTGAGGTTTAAGATTATTCGGG
>JAZROS010000117.1:0-8350 GCA_045648825.1 Clostridia bacterium
TCGGTATCATAGATAAAGGTCTTGTTACCGTGAATATCTTTAAGCTTATGCTCGGACGAAACATCAAACACAAGCACTCCACCCTTGTCCATAAAGCAAGTACGAAGTCTTGTAAGAGCCTTTAGCAAAACCTTGTCTGAGAGTATATAATTAAACCCGTCGGTCATACAAAGTGCCGCACCGACGCTGCCGTAAAGGTCAAGGTTTTCGATAGACTGATTAAGGAACAAAATCTTATTATCCTTATCCTTTCTTCGTGCAATATCAAGCATATCAAACGAGCGGTCAATCCCTATCATATCGTAGCCTCTTTCGGCAAGCGGAAATGTAACTCCTCCTGTACCGCAGGCGAGGTCTGCAACAAGTGTTGGCGATATTCCCCTTAACGTAAATATATTCTCTACAAAGTCGCAAATTTTTCCATAGTCTACATCTTCTTTTATAAGACGGTCATAAATGGAGGAAAAAGCGGTGTAGCTCATTCTTCGTCCTCCCCGTCATCTTCCTTTTCCTCGGACGGAGTCATTGCGTAGAGGATAGTCTGATAAATCTCGTCCTGCTTTTCCTTAAAATGACGTACCATCTGAGATGCCATCTTGCGTGTACCTGCATAAAAGCTAAGCTCCATAAGGGGAGTTTTGTTATCGTATATACCGCACTGTACCATAAATTCCTGCTCATTTATGGGCATTATCTCGGCACGGGTACTGCTTTTTCTGATTTCCTCACGGAAAAATGGTGCTATATATGCTAAAATCTGCTCTCTTATATAGATAGGAATAGAGCGGTAGAAAAATCCGTTTGCCTCCTTGCCCTTTTCGGTAAGCTCGTAGATGTGAAGATTTTCCTCAGGCTTATAACGTGCCATCAAGCCTATGTTTATAAGATTATCAAGAGCAATGGTAAAGTCGGTAAAGCTTATGTTGCACTTGTCGAGCACCAGCGAGGTTAGCTGATTATGCGTCAAAGTACGGTCAGCCGATGCCATTGTGAAAAGTATTATATACTGTATAAGTACGGGGTCTGTAATTTCTCTTGTGTATGGAACCATTGTTTTTTCCTCCGTAACAAAAAATTTCAAAATAATTATAGCATATCCCGCAAAAAAATGATATACTATTTTAAGAAAAATTTTTAAAGGGGCGAAAAAAATGCCGAAAAGAACACCCGAAGAGGAAAAAACACGTTTTGAAAGCCTGCTTTTAAGAGAAAAGGAACTAAGAAAAGACGGATATTTACATATTGCAGGCGTGGACGAGGCAGGCAGAGGCCCGTTAGCAGGTGCAGTTTATGCGGCGGCGGTTATATTGCCTGAGGATATATTTATAGCAGGTCTTGACGATTCAAAAAAGCTTTCCGAGAAAAAAAGAGAATTGCTGTTTGACGAAATCTGCGAGAAGGCAATCTCTTACTCAATAGCTTTTGCAACCGAGTCAGAAATTGATGAAATGAATATTTTAAACGCAACACATCTTGCAATGAACAGAGCTGTCGATGGACTTTGTATTCCTGCCGACTACTGCATTGTAGACGGAAATTCCATAAAGAATATGTCTATCCCCCACGAAACTATGGTTAAGGGCGATGCAAAAAGTGCGTCGGTTGCAGCCGCATCTATTCTTGCAAAGGTTACAAGGGACCGCTATATTACCGAGCTTGCTAAAAAATACCCCGAATACGGTTTTGAAAAGCATAAGGGCTACGGAACTAAGGCTCATACCGATGCGATACTAAAACATGGAGTTCTCCCCATTCACCGCAAGAGCTTTCTTACCAAGCTTATTAAATGAGGTGTGATATGAAAAAGGAAATAGGAAACTTTGGCGAGCAAGCGGCGGCAGATTATCTTGAAAAAAAGGGTATGAAGATAATAAAGAGAAACTTCTACTGCCGTGTGGGCGAGCTTGATATTATCGCCTCCGACGGCGAATACATTGTTTTTGTAGAAGTTAAGACGAGAAAATCTGCCAAGTTCGGCAGAGCATCTGAGTTTGTTGACTTTAGAAAACAGCAGAAAATTATTAAAACCGCACTCTATTATATAGGTGCAAGCGAAACAGCTATGCGTTTTGATGTGGTAGAGGTTTATTATCACGAGAAGGGCGAGGAGCGCGTAGTTGACAGTATAAATCATATTGAAAATGCTTTTTGTTAATAAACAAGACTTTAATCAAAAAAATAATCTGCGAAAAATTCGCAGATTATTTTTTTATTCTTAGCTTATAACAACTGTCTTGGTACTCTGTTCCCAATTAACCGTCTTGCCGAAAATTTCGGCTGCAATTCTGGCAGGAACTAAAGTTCTGCCGTTTATAGCCTTGGCTGAAACATCGGACACGGCATAAAGCGCACCGTTTTTGTAGACATTCTTATCGCCTATTCTCATAGTTACAACGTCTGCTCCGCGAGTTGCGGTAACGGTCTGTGTTGCACCGTCCCAGCCTACGCTTGCGCCTACCGCCTCAAAGATTGCACGAACAGGAACGAGTGTTCTGCCGTTTATAGCCATAGGCGGCTGGTCAAGGCCTTCAAGCATATTTCCGTCCACCTTGATTTTGATACTGTCTGTTACATTGAAATTGACAGTTCTTGAATGGAGTCTGCCAAAGCTATCGGTTACATTATATCTTAATGTATGTGCTCCCAAAGAATACTTCGAGAAATCAATATCGCAGGTATAGGGAATTTCGCTTGAGCCTGCAACCCATACATCGTCAATAAAATAGTCTACCTTTTCGCTCTCCGAGCCGTAAATTCCTGCATAAACACTAAAACTGTTTACCATCTGTGAAACTGTAAAGCCTCTATCACAGTTTACATAGCCTGAAACATTGTCGTTATCATACTTATTCTGTATAAAGTGCGACTTTTTAACCTGAGAATTGTAAAAATCCTTTAAAGACGGATGATTTTTAAGTGAATAGTCATCATTCTCAGGAGCGACGTACTGGTCGAAATATCCTATCATTTTAATCTGCGGATACTTCATCGGGAGGTAATTGAGGATTTTTGCAATCCTTCTGTTTGCCCAATCGGTGCTGTATTCGCCAAGTCCTACTGTGTGGCCTGTTGCACCCGACTCAAATATCATAATAGGTTTTCTGTCCCCAAATGTTCTTGCTATCTCCTCCATCATAAGTACAGGCTCGGCACTCTTTCCACCAAAGAACATTACCTCGTCGATGCTCTCACGGAAGGTTGTAACGGGATAACCTTTAAAATACTTCTTGCAGTAAAGGGATACGCCTACCCAGTCTACATACTCATCACCGGGGTAAAAGTCGGTGTACTGTGTGTCCCATGTGGAAACAAAGTTAAGTCCGTAAACCATTGCAACATTCGGGCACTTGGAGCGCATTATGTTTGCAACTGTTCTGAATGCTCTTTTGTAATCCTCTGCACCGGGTTTTACGTCCCATTCGTTAACCTCACCTGCAAATCTTAAGTATATAGGAACATTAGGATACTTAGCGAGAATGTTCGCAAAATCAGAAATCGTCTGCGATGACATATTTATCATTCCGATATCGCCTGCGCCGTTTACGTTATATGCAATTTCAACCGCCATCTTCTTTTCCTGAGCTTCCTTAAGGAAATTCTCGTAGAAAAGGTTAAAATCTCCGCCGTGCATATGGTAGATAAGTGTCATTGACTCATTTTTAAGCTGGCTTCTTGTAGGCGAGTCAAAGGCAATACCCGTAAGCACACCAAGCTCGTGTTCATTTTTTGCGTGGTAATTAACCTGCGTATCGTATGTCTTCTGATAGAGGTTAAGCTCTGTTGTAAACTGCTTTGCCTTTTCTTTTGAAATACGCACAGCATCGGCAAAGCCCATAGCCTCATTAGACGGAATTGCACGGTTAAACCAGATTGCTGCATTATCATATTCTCCAAGTCTTTCGTATGCTTCAGCAATCAAGTATGTTTTGGTCGCCTTAACTGCCGTTGTATCGCTGTCCTCAGGCGCAGATGCTACCATATTGTACTGCTGTTCGGCATACTGGATTATTCCTCTGTCGTCTCCTGCAGCAGTTGCTCTGTCAAGCCCCTCCTGCAAATCGAAAAATTCCTTTTTAAACGTGAACGCATTACACACTGTACTTGTAATAAGTGCGATACACATTGTGAGTGCCAAAATTTTTACTGTCTTTCTCATTTATATCTCCTCCTCTTAATAATTAACCCAATTTATTACCGTGCCTTCCCTAAGACCGTAATACATTTTATAATAATACAAATGATAGCTGCTCTGATATGGCATAGACCAGCAGTGGTCGGGATAAGGAAGTGTATACTGCTCAAGCTCTCCCGTGGGATTTTCAAGATATTCCTCTATTATTTCCTCGTTTGCCGCCGTTACGGGATAGTTGGCTTTATACCCTGTATATGTATCAACATAAGTATTTATTCCAAATCCTAAAAACAACAATGCAATTAAAATTGCTATAACATTATACCGCTTTTTATCAGACATCATCGAAAGCAAGCCTATATCGAATATCACCAGATTAAACACGCCGCAAAGCATTGTTCTGCTGCCCGAAACAGGAGATGCTGACATCATAAGCTGTGAGCCTATTGCAAGAATAATCGCCACACAGGCGGTAAGGTATCCGTCGTGTCTTTTCTTTATAAGCTTTGTAAAAATCAATATCAGATTTGCTGCGAAAAGCACAGTCAAAACCGCCAATGCAACAGCGGTCTTTCCCGTAGCATATATGTATGGAGTTCTCGAAATATAAACCGCAAGCAAAATTGATACTGCATTTGCTTCTGCTATAACTCTCTGCCAAGAGTTATCGGCATTTTTAATTAGCCACAGTCCCATTGCTGCAAAATTCAGTATAATAAACGGCAGCATATATTTCTTTGAGATGAAATTATAATACAAAAGCGGCAGCTGCTCTGCCATAACTTCAAGCATACCCTTTTCCGTTTCTATGCCGTAACGGACAAAGGTGGCAGGTGCAAGATAAACGCTGCAAAAGCCGATAACCGTCGGTATTAAAAGACACCAGATTTTTGGCGAAAGCTTTTCTTTTCTTATGAGTACAGCATCAAGTATGTAAAGCACAGTTACTCCCACTGTCATCATACCGTTTTGCTCGGTAGTCGCGGCTGAAAAAAATCCCAACACGTACAAAAGCGGAAGAAGTCTGCCCCTTTTTGAATATAACAAATACCAAAAGAGCATCAAAAGTGCAAAGGGATACACATAATTAAAGGACCCCGTAAGCCAATACACACTCTCCCTTGTCATATCCACCATAAGTGCAGGCACCATTGCAAGTGCAGTAACAACCGAAGCCGTTTTGCCTGTAAAATGCTTAGCTGCCAGAGTAGCAATCAGCGCAAGAAATGCCGAGTTTATTATCTGCCAGAATATAGGATTAACCGATATAAAAACGGTGGCAAGAAAATGTACTATTGCTCTGCCGTTTGCAAGCATATAATGCTCTATATGCTTATCCCAAAAATTCTCGCCCCAAAAGGTTTTATAGTAGTAGTCGTCGCCAAAAAGCGGGATATTCCTCATAACTGCAAACGAAAGGGCAAAAACCGCTACAAAAAGTCCCAAATACCACAGCTTTTCCTTTTTGTTTAACATACTCTTCCCCCAAACTTAACCGTCTATGTTAGTGTCTGCTATAATATACTGCGGTCTGCTCTTCGACTCAACAAAAATCTTGGCAATATATCCGCCGAAAACACCTAAAATCATAAACTGCACACCGAACATAAAGAGTATTAAAAGTGCCAGCGCCCACGCAGACGAAGCTGCCACACCCACACCAAAATGCAGGATAAGCGCAACAATTATTGCCGCTGCCGAAACACCCGTCAATAATACTCCTGCAATAGCGGGGATATAAAGCGGAAGGTGTGAAAATGATGTGAAGCCCTCAATCGCGTACAGAAGAAGCTTGCCAAATGACCACTTTGTTTCTCCTGCCGCTCTTTCGATATTTTTATATTCAAGCCATTCGGTTTTAAATCCTACCCAAGAGAAAATACCCTTGGAAAAACGTCCGTGCTCAGGCATTGACAAAATTGCGTTCACCATTCTTTTTGTCATCATTCTAAAATCCATCGCACCGTCTACTACATCAAGCCCGCAAAGCTTATTAAAGAGCTTATAGAACTTATGCGCAAAAAAGCTCCTTACAGGCGGCTCATTATCTCTTGAAATACGGCGTGTTGCAACACAGTCGCAATCCGACTCCTTTATCCGCTCATACATTTTCGGTATAAGAGCAGGCGGATGCTGCAAGTCTGCATCCATTACAACAATGTACTTTCCGCTTGCATAGTTAAAGCCTGCAAGCATCGCCGCCTCCTTGCCAAAATTTTTGGAAAAGCTTATATATCTGACACGCGAGTCCTCACCTGCAAGGGTTGTAAGCTTTTCAAAGGTTTTGTCCCTTGAGCCGTCGTCCACAAATACAAATTCAAAATCCGCCTCAACATTCTCCACCGACTTTATAAGTTCGGCATAAAACATTTCTATTACCTTTTCCTCGTTATAACAGGGAACTATTACTGAAATTTTGTCCATTGTGCCTTACCCCTCTTTTTTCTTAAATATCCAGAGCTTACTTACTACATAGTTAAAAACTATAACAAAAATGCTCGCAAGTGCCTTAATAACAAAGTGGCTTAAACCGAGCTTTTCCACAAATATAAATATACTTGCTATTTGTATAACACTTGATACCACTCTCGCACCCACAAATTCGGTAAACATCTTAAGCTCTGTCATAAGACTGTCCGGCTTTGTTTCAAATACCCATCTGCTGTTTACCGCATAAGCGAATATTATTGATACGATTATCGCAATAACATTGCTTAGAGTAGGCGAAAGCCATATATCAAGTATAAATGTAACCACCCAGTCAATCGCAGTTGTAGCAACTCCTGCAATAAGATACACTATAAGCTCACGGCTTAAATTGCCCTTTAATATACCTTTTATTTTATCTAACAACGTCTTCCCCTCCGTGTACTGACAATTATCCTGTTTATATAGCAAATTATAACATTTACCGTACTAAATGTCAATGCCCGTTTACCGCATACAGCGGAGTATAAAAGATAAAGGCTATGACAAAAATGCCATAGCCTTTGTAAGTTTTATGCCAATGTAATCTTATGGTAAACCTTCTTACCCTTTTTAACAATCATACCGTCCTCGGTGAACATATCAACCGTAACAACTACCGCAGGGTCGGTAACCTTAACATCATTTATCGAAAGTCCGTTCTGCTGCATAAGACGTCTTCCCTCACCCTTTGACGGGATAAGCTTTATCTCGCAAAGAACGTCTAAAACAGGTCTGCCTACTGCATCTGCAACAACAGATGACGGCATATTCTCGGAAACACCGCCGTTTGCAAAAATCGCCTCGGCAGCCTCCTTTGCCTTTTTAGCCTCTTCCTCACCGTGAACGAGCTTTGTTACCTCGTATGCAAGACGCTGTTTAGCTTTATTGAGGTCCTTGCCCTCCCATTTTGCCATTTCTTCAATCTCGTCCATCGGCACAAATGTGATAAGCTTTAAGCAGTTGATTACATCATCGTCCTGAACATTTACCCAGTACTGATAGAAGTCATACGGCTTGCACTTTTCGGCATCAAGCCACAATGCACCCTTTGCGGTCTTGCCCATCTTCTTACCCTCTGATGTGGTAAGAAGTGTAAAGGTCATACCATATGCCTGAGTCTGGTCTTTTCTTCTGCAAAGCTCAATACCGCCTAAGATATTTGACCACTGGTCGTCGCCGCCAAGCTCAATTTTACAGCCGTACTTGCGGTTAAGCATCAAAAAGTCATAGCTTTGCATAAGCATATAGTTAAACTCAAGGAAGGTAAGTCCCTTTTCCAGTCTTTGCTTATAGCACTCAGCCGTAAGCATCTTATTAACAGAGAAGCAAGAGCCTATATCACGCAAAAATTCTACATAATTAAGGTCCAAAAGCCAGTCTGCATTATTAACCATTATAGCCTTATCATCCGAAAAATCAATAAGCATACCGAGCTGTTTTTTGAACTGCTCGCAGTTATGCTCTATAATTTCCTTGGTCATCATCTGACGCATATCCGTTCTGCCTGACGGGTCGCCAATCATAGCTGTACCGCCGCCGATAAGTGCAATCGGACGGTGTCCTGCATCTTGCATATGCTTCATAACAACCATCTGCAAAAAATGACCTACGTGCAAACTGTCGGCAGTAGGGTCAAAGCCGATATAGAATGTTACCTTCTCCTTTCCGAGAAGCTCTCTGATTTCTTCTTCATGGGTTGTCTGCGCAATAAGTCCGCGCTCTTTGAGTATGTCATATACGTTTCTTCCC
>JAZROS010000118.1:0-2437 GCA_045648825.1 Clostridia bacterium
TTTCCTTTCATCAGGCATTGCTGCCTGCAAGATAACCTGTCGAAAATGCAATCTGCAGATTAAATCCGCCTGTATAAGCATCTACATCAATTACCTCACCGGCAAAGTATAGCCCGCCAACAAGCTTTGACTCCATTGTAGAGGGGTTAATCTCGCTGCAGCTTATACCGCCTTTTGTTATAATCGCCTCATCTATCGGTCTTGTACCTGTTATTTTAAGCTCAAGATTTTTTATAGTATGTCCAAGCCTTAACCTCTTTTCTCTTGTAACAGAAGTAACCTCTATATGAGCAGGTATTTCAGATAGTTCAATTATAACAGGAATAAGCGCTTTTGGCAATAGTTTGTCGAGTGCATTTATCAAATGCTTTTTCCCTGCCGCTTCAAAGTCCCTCAAAATCCTGCTGTCTAACTGCTTTTCGTCCAATGCAGGCTTTAAATCAATTACTGCTTTATACTCCCTCTCACCCACATCATCAAGATGTGCTGATGCAGAAAGCACTACAGGCCCCGATACACCAAAATGCGTAAAAAGCATCTCTCCAAAATCGCTGTACACCTTTTTACCGCTCTCCGTAACCATAAACGACACATTTTTAAGGGCAAGTCCCATAAGCTCCGAAACCCACTTTTCTTCTGTAACAAGAGGTACAAGGGACGGTTTTGGCGGAATTATAGTGTGTCCGAGCTTTTTAGCAAAGCGGTATCCTGAGCCGTCCGAGCCGGTAAGCGGATATGATTTTCCGCCTGTTGCTAAAATTACACTATCACATTCTATCCTGCCTTTGTCAGTTTTTACTGCCGATATTCTGCCCTCCGACACCTCAAGTTCCGTAGCTCTTGCGGTAACTGTTTTTACATTATTCCCCGAGGCAGCTTTTACAAGTGCATCTGCAACATCCTTTGCACTATCCGACTGGGGAAAAACTCTTCCGCCCCGCTCTACCTTGACAGGAACACCCATATCCTCCATAAGTGCAATTGTGTCATAGTTGGAAAATTTATTGAATGCACTGTACATAAAGCGTTTATTTCGTGTTATATTGTCCATAAATTCTTCAGTATCGGCAATATTTGTAACATTGCATCTGCCTTTACCGGTAATTCTGACCTTTCTTGCAGGCAGACTGTTTCGTTCTATTATTGTAACCTTTTCCACTCTGTCTTTAAGTGCATATGCCGCCACAAGTCCTGCCGCACCTGCACCTATTACAACAACGTGTCTTTTTTCCATATTCTACTCCAATCCGATAGCATTTATTTTACAGCTTTAAAATACAGTTTTTCCAAACCGATAAGGTTATTATAGAAATTCGGCTCTGTTATGCCCGAGATGTTTTTCTTATAAACAACACCGTCATTGGAAAAACACAGCGTTGCAAACGGCGGATTTACAGTAAATATCCGTTCATAATCCAGCATTGCATTTTTAAAATTATCACCCTTTGCCAACTTCATTTGATAGACGCTATCTGACATCTGCTGGTCAAAATATCCGAAAAAGTTTCCGTCTGCAGTTAAAAAGTCAGGGCAAAGATTATCACTCATTCTAACCTCTCCGACAAACATATCGTATTCCTTTTTATCAATACGTTTTAAATAGTCATCATAAGAAATAACTGTTACAGTTGCATCAATTCCTTCTGTCCTAAGCTGCTCAGCAATATCTTGTGCAACTGCAACCTTTCGTGCACTTTCCTGCGAAACGAGTATATCAGCCTTTACCTGCTCACCCGTTTCAGACAGATACATTCCGTTCATTTTGGTATATCCTGCCTTTAAAAAAGCTCCGCTTATATCAATTTCAGGGCCTTCCGTTTCGGAATATATATAGCTCGTTGGATTAAACGGCAATCTGCATACTTTAGCTCTTCCAAAAAGAGCATTTTCCACTATCTTTTCGCGGTCAATAACGCCACTTATTCCAAGTCTTAAATATGGTGTCTGATATTTTTCCAAAGTACAGTTAAAACCAAGGAAAGTCATTCTGTTTGATGTGTATTGATGTATTTCGATATCGCCTGCAGGTGTCTTCTCACTAAGATCAACAACCGCCGAAGTAATTATATCAAGCTCATTAGCCTCAAATGCATTAAGACAAGCTGCGGCATTTCGCATAATGCTCACATTAACAGCTGAAACCGAGCTTTTTTCACGATGTTTATTTGCCGTAAGCTGTAATGATGATGCATTCTTCTCCTCTACCAAAAAAGCTCCCGTACCATCGGGCTGCTCTTTGATATCTGCCGACGAGCCGTTTCGGATAATCGGGAAGGACAAAAGTCCCTCAATATTCATAACAGGTTCCTTAAGAGTCATAATAACTCCGCCATCGGCATCAACTGTGATGTCTGCAATAGGTGCGACATTGTGCTTGTACATTGACTCTCCGTTTTTAATCTCGTTTACGGTATATACAACATCATCCGCAAAAAAC
>JAZROS010000119.1:0-1976 GCA_045648825.1 Clostridia bacterium
GTGTCAAGGAAGTAACGGAGGAAGTATGCTGCACCTTCGGGATTCTTTGCCTTCTTGGGAACACCCCAGCACTTAGGACGAACAGGAGTCCAAGCAGTAGAAGCAGGACCGGCTACGGGAACTGCTTCGAGATTCTTTGCAAAGCTAGCTTGGAAAAAGTTACCTTCACTGTAGAGACCGTAAGAAATAGAGGTGAATAGACCTACCTTACCCTGCTGTACATTATTTAAGACCCAACTGGTAAGAATATTGTCATGATAAAGCTCTGCAGCTTCTACCCATGCCGTATTAAGAAGATCTGCGCCCTTAACACTACCAAGTGAGTTGGTGTACTTGCTGCCATCGTACTCAGCAAAGTCTTCACCGGCAGAAAGCATAAATAAGTCGTAAGATTGAACAGAAATACCAGTGAATCCCTTATTCTTAACTGCACGAGCAATTTCTGCCTGCTTATCCCAATTCCATTTACCCTGCTTATAAAGCTGCCAAGGAGTGGTAGTAACACCGCAGTTCTTAAGAAGCTGAGGTGAATAATAGGTTACGTAGGTACAGTCTTCGCAAGACCAAGACTGAGGCATTGCAACACCGAAGTATACGCCGTTGATTTTGTAAGCATCCATATATGATTTGTTCCAACAGTCAGAATCAAGCTGGAAGTACTGGTTTTGAAGAGGCTGTAAAGCCTTGGTTACAATACCCGGGAATAAGTTAGACTGGAACATAACAATATCAGGAGAGTTACCGCCGGATATCATAGAAACAAGCTTAGTAGAATACTCTTTCTCGGGGGTGATGGTAACCTTAACCTTATTACCTGTTAGTTTCTGATACTGATCAATCAAAAGTTGCTCTGACTTGTGGAATTTTCTCCACATAAGCATATGAATCTCGCCCTTAGGTGCACTCTTTAAAAACGTAGCATCATTAGCATTGTTAAATGCATCCTGTTTGCCGATAGATGTCTGTTGTTGCTTAGAAGTGTTTGTTTGCTGCTGTTGCTTAGAAGTATTTGTTTGCTGGTTGGTTTCATCATACGAAGCTTCATCGCTGGGAGTTTCTGCAGTATCATCAGATGAAATTTCGCTTTGATTTGCGTCATCACTTGTGCCGCTGATCTCTTCTTGCTGACCACCACATGCTGCAAAAAGCATCATAATAGCAAGCAATAAAGCCAACACATTTGCGAAACGTTTCGTTGCTTTCATTTGTATTTACCTCCAAATAAAAATCATATTATATTAGTATATTTAATTATACATTTTTCAATTAATTTATCAAGGGAAAAAACAACACTTTAATATTAAATATAGGCTTTATTATTAACCATATCCCCTCAGGTAGAAGCATGAAGTTTTACAGTCTATTAAGTCTTGGCGAGTTTGATTGTCAGATTGCTATAATACAAAATGCCACAGGCAGACTAATAAAAAAGTACATCATTAAAATTAATGCCGATATTGATATTTCTTTAGACATTATAGGCTTTTCGACCTAAGTATTGAGGAGTGCTTTAGCGAGATGATCATTTCGAACAAAAAACTCCATACCGTTAACTTGGAATCGGTGCAACAGAATATTTTCAAAAGAGGGTTCATTATTAACCATTATTATCTAATTAAACTCCTGATTTTAATGTTAGTTTTTGTATAATTATAAAAGGCTAAGTTTTAGGAATTGTTTTATGTTATAAGTTCAATAATAAAGATTGAAATCATACCTATAAATTTGCAGAATTACTTATTACAAAATTTAACTATATTGACAAATTAAACACTTAGGAATATAATATACTTGTGCTTAGGTTTGATTGAAGTTCCCTTCGGGGACAAAGGTTTGATACACAAGGTCGGAGTTATCTTTAACCGGATAATTCCGCCTTTTTTATTTTCTGCTAAAAGCAGCGATAAATGAATAAATCCGGGCGGCAACAAAAAGCCGTGTCATTACTCCCTTTAGGAGATGGCACGGTCTTTTTT
>JAZROS010000120.1:0-1827 GCA_045648825.1 Clostridia bacterium
GTGTATGACGAAAGACCTGTCTCCTCGCCTATCACGAGCGGATTAAAGCTGCAGTATGCGTGTGAAGAACCACAGAAAATAACATCGTATTTATCAGGCTCGGAGTTAAAGAAGCCGTGTATTTTAGTTGTCATATTCCACCAGCCGCTAATTGTCTTTCTTGCTAAAATGCGGTTAATAGCAACAAAGAGCAATGATGCAATAACCAAAAACAAAACGGCACGAAATAGTTTTCTCATTTTGTCCTCCAAAAATCAGAACTGAAAATATATAAACTGCGACGAGGAATAACCTACGCCGTATATTCCGAATATCAGTGTTGCAAAGAGCAGCATAAGAATAAGTGCAAATCTGGGAATAATATGCATATTGAGAATTGCAGCATTTGCTCCTATATTGCGATATTTAAATGTGTCTGCCGCCAAAAGTACAAAAATAGAAACAAGCAACACACATAAATCCGCAGTACCGAGCCCCATATCAATAAGACCGCCTCCGAACAATAGCTCGGGTCTGAAATCCAATAGTATTTTGCGTATAATAAACATTGCAGAGGAAAGACTTTCTGCACGGAAGAAAATCCACGCAAAGCATACGATTACAAAGGTTATAATTACCTGAAAAACAGGGTAATACGGGCGGTTTCTTTTCATCCCCATAAGGTCTGCAATAAGATGCCTTGTGTTTTTTGTAAGGTCGCCCAAAATTCTCGCAATTCCGTGTACAAAACCCCAGACAATATAGTTCCAGCTTGCGCCGTGCCATAGACCACTCACAAGAAATACAGTAAAAATATTAAGATATTTTCTGACTGTACCCTTACGGTTTCCGCCTAATGGAATATAGAGGTAATCACGAAACCAACCTGTAAGCGAGATATGCCATCTGCTCCAGAAGTCTGCTATTGAACGTGCAAAATAGGGGACGTTGAAGTTTTCCATAAGTTCCATACCGAGAACTCTTGCTGCACCTCTTGCGATGGTAGTATAGCTATTAAAATCACAGTATATCTGCACGGCAAAAAGTATTGTCGCAACGGCAAAATGAAAGCCGTAAAAGGATGTTTCATTGCCGTAGACGGTATCAACCAATATTGCAGCTCTGTCAGCAATTACAATCTTCTGGAAAAATCCCCACAACATCAAAAGAAGTCCGCTTACCATACGGTCATAATCGAATTTATGTTTTTCGCTGAGCTGATGCAGAAGATTTTTTGACCTTTCAATAGGACCTGCAACAAGCTGAGGGAAAAATGATACGAAAAGTGCATATTTTAAAATATTCTTTTCGTGCTTTACGTCGCCTCTGTAAACGTCCATTGTATATCCTAAAGCCTGAAAGGTGTAAAAGGATATACCGACGGGTAAAATAACGTCAAAACGGACTGTTATCGGTGAAAGGTTAAGGGCGGAAAGCACACCGTTTATGTTTTCTACCGTAAAAGCAAAGTACTTAAAGAAGAACAAAATAAGCAGGTTTACTGCAAAATTAAGTCCTACCGCCGCCTTTCGTGCAACAGGGTTCTCTGTCTTATCAATAACAGCACCGCCAAGCCAGGTAAAGATGGTTGATGCAGCCATCAATAGAGCATACTGGGGGTTCCAGCACATATAAAAGTAGTAGCTTGCACCCAAAAGCCAGAGGTATCTTGCTCTTTGGGGTATAATAAAATACAGGAGAGTTACTATCGGGAAAAAGATAAGAAACTCTAACGAATTAAAAAGCATAAGTACCTCCTTTAAGAATTTATTTTCCGTTTGCCTCCAGCCATATTATAAGAACCGAAATATCTGATGGCGATACTCCTGAAATTCTCGATGCCTGACC
>JAZROS010000121.1:0-2087 GCA_045648825.1 Clostridia bacterium
GGCATCAAGTGATTATCTGATAAAGAATGCCCGACGCAGCTTTAATCTTGATACAGAAGAGGGAAAGATAGGTTATGTTTCATCTGCAGTTGATTCTTTAAAGGGCGTTCGTGATGATATAGAGGTTGATGCGTATATAAAAAGAATTTCTAAGGAGAGCGGTATAAGTGTTGATGCGATTTACGCCGAACACAAAAAGAAGGCAGTTGAGTACAAAAAAGAAAAGGATAGGATATCAAGACCGCCTGCAATCAGTGTTGTTGCAACGCATAAGCGAAATGCCTCAAAGTTAGAGGATACAGAAATTCTTTTGCTAAGTTTGTGTACCAAGAGCAAAAAACTCTACAAGGTTATAAGTAACGAAATAAAAGTAGATGATTATTCTACACCAACACTTATAAAGCTTGCAGGTTATATATATACGGCATTTGAAGACGGTGCTGAACCAGATTCGTCGAGAATTATAAATATGCTGGACGATGACGATGTTCCTGTTGCGTCTAAAGTCTTTTGCCTTAACGAACAATATTCCGATGCGGAAAATGCAGCATCAGAGCTTATAAAAACAATAAAAATAGAGAAAATTGAGCAGCAGCTCGAGGGGGAAACTAACCCCGCAAAAATTGTCGAACTGATAAAACAGCGGGATAAACTTGGGAGGAATATGTAATGTCAGATTTAGAAGCAAAAAAAGCCACTATTAAAGCCTTGTGCGAGCAAGGAGAAAAACACGGAGTTTTAACAAGACTTGATGTTTCAAAGGCTCTTGAGGGTTATGAAATTACACCTGAGGAGATTGAGACGATTTATGACCTTTTTGAGAAAAAGGGTATTGAGGTTGTTGACGACCTTGACAAAGAGCTTGAGGATATCGAAGTTTCAAAAGAGGAGCTTGAAGATCTTTCTGTTCCCGAGGGTATAAATATTGACGACCACGTTAAAATGTACCTAAAAGAAATAGGCAAGGTAAATCTTCTTGATGCTGCTCAGGAAAATGAGCTTGCCCAAAAGATGGCAAAAGGTGATGAAGATGCAAAGAAGAAGCTTGTTGAGGCAAACCTCAGGCTTGTTGTAAGCATTGCAAAAAGATATGTGGGAAGAGGTATGATGTTTCTTGACCTTATCCAAGAGGGAAACCTCGGTCTTATCAAAGCGGTAGATAAATTTGACTACACAAAGGGTTTTAAATTCAGTACCTATGCAACCTGGTGGATAAGACAAGCTATAACACGTGCTATAGCAGATCAGGCTCGTACTATTCGTATTCCTGTTCATATGGTTGAGACCATAAATAAACTTGTAAGAGTCTCAAGACAGCTTGTTCAGGAGCTTGGCAGAGAGCCAAAGCCGGAAGAACTTGCTGCGGAATTAAATATGACAGTTGAAAAGGTTCGTGAAATATCAAAAATTTCTCAGGAGCCTGTATCCCTTGAAACACCAATCGGCGAGGAAGAAGACAGTCATTTGGGTGATTTTATTCCTGATGACGATGCTCCGGCACCTTCCGAGGCTGCAAGCTTTGTTCTTCTTAAAGAGCAGCTTGTTGATGTTCTAAAAACACTTACACCAAGAGAAGAAAAGGTTTTAAAGCTCCGTTTTGGACTTGATGACGGAAGGTCCAGAACTCTTGAAGAGGTAGGCAAAGAATTTAACGTAACACGTGAGCGTATACGTCAGATTGAAGCTAAAGCTTTAAGAAAGCTTCGCCACCCTTCAAGAAGTAAAAAGTTAAAGGATTATCTCGACTAAACGGAGGACGCTATGGAATGGATTGAGGCAACTATATACACTACCTCCGAAGGTATTGAGCCGCTAACAGGCAGATTATATCAACTTGGAATTACAGGTGTTTCGATAGAGGACGAGACTGATTTTAATGATTTTCTTGAAAATAATAAAAATCTTTGGGATTATGTCGATGATGACCTTGCTGAAAAAATGCGAGGAGAAACTAAGGTTATTTTCTACATTCCCGACAGTAGCGACGGAATTGAAACACTATCATCTGTAAAACAGTCGGTTTCAGAACTTAAAAATCTTGATACTGATAATCTTTACGGCAGACTTGAAATGGATACAGGAAGTTT
>JAZROS010000122.1:0-1768 GCA_045648825.1 Clostridia bacterium
ACGAAGCAATTTCCTCCGCTCTTTTATAGTACGGCTCTGCGTCCTTTTCACATTCGTCTATAAATTCTGCAAGCTCTTTTGTTATCCCATATTCTTTTTCTAAAAATTCATTCTTTGTCATTGGTTTCATTCCTTTCAACCCTAACATTATACACTAAAGAAATTTCTTTTGCAAGATTATATTGTAAGATAAAAACTATTGTGATAAAATAACATCAAAACGAGGTGATTTGATGGATATGACACACTGCGTACTATGTCCGAGAAAGTGCGGTGTAAACAGAACAAACGGCGAGGTAGGATTTTGCGGTGCAAGCGAAGATGCCGTTATAGGCCTCTACAGTCTACACAAATGGGAAGAACCCTGTATTTCGGGCAAAAACGGCTCAGGGACAGTCTTTTTTTCTCATTGTACAATGAAATGTGTATTCTGTCAGAATTATTCCATCAGCACCGAGCATCACGGCAGGACTGTTACAACAGACGAGCTTTGTGATATATTCCTGAAATTACAGGATATGGGTGCACATAACATAAATCTCGTTACACCGACGCACTTTTTAGCAACTATTATACCGGCACTTGAGATGGCAAAATCAAGAGGTCTTTTAATTCCTGTAATTTATAACTGCGGAGGGTATGAGAGTATTGACACCCTCAGTATGCTTTCGGGTCTAATTGACATATATATGCCTGATTTTAAGTATTGGAGAGAGGAATATGCAACAGCTTATTCAAACGCTCCCGACTACAGAGAAACCGCCAAGAACGCTTTAGCTGAAATGTTTAGACAAGTAGGAAGTGCACAGTTTGAAAACGGACTTATGATTAGAGGCATGTTGGTAAGACATCTTTTACTCCCTGGACTTTTGTATGATGCAAAAAAGATAATTGACTATTTATATACCGAATATAAAGATGATATCTATATAAGCATAATGAATCAATACACCCCTCTACCCCATATTTCAAATATCGATGCCTTAAACCGCAAGGTAGGAAAAAACGAATATGATGCTCTAATCAACTACGCCTCAAGAATTGGCGTAAAAAACGCATTTGTACAGGAAGAAAGCTCGTCGAGTGATATTTACATACCTGATTTTTATAAAGAATAAAGAGAACGGTCTTGCCGTTCTCTTTGTCTTATGCCTTTTTAGTTTCGTTAAGTTCTGCAGCTTTTAATGTATTTCTCATAAGCATCGCTATTGTCATAGGTCCAACACCGCCCGGAACGGGAGTTATTGCACCCGCAACCTTTTCTGCTTCTTCAAAGTCAACATCGCCGACAAGCTTTTTATCTGCAACTCTGTTTATGCCAACATCAATTACTACCGCACCCGGTTTTATCATATCACCCTTAATAAAGTTAGGAATACCAACCGCTGCGACTAATATATCAGCCTTTCTTGTTTTTTCTTTAAGGTCAGCTGTCTTTGAATGACATATTGTTACAGTGCCGTTTTTATGCAAAAGGAGCATTGCTTGAGGTTTGCCGACTATATTACTTCTTCCTACAACCACACAGTCCTTACCGGCAACATCTATTCCCGACTCCTTTATAAGCTCCATAACACCCGCAGGTGTACAAGGAACAAAGTCAAAATCGCCAACCATAATCTTGCCAACATTTACAGGATGAAAAGCATCGACATCTTTTTTAGGGTCTATTGCGTCAAGCACTGTCTTTTCATTGATGTGCTTTGGCAAGGGTAGCTGTACAAGCACACCTGAAATATCATTCTTATTATTGAGTGTTTCAATTAAA
>JAZROS010000123.1:0-2672 GCA_045648825.1 Clostridia bacterium
TTTTCTGCATCACTTTTGTTTCAGCTTGTTACCTTGCCGGTCGAGTTTAACGCATCGGGCAGAGCAATAAAGATACTCGACACAAGCGGAATGCTTGACGATGGTGAATTAAAGGGTGCTAAAAAAGTGCTAAGAGCGGCAGGTATGACTTATGTTGCGGCGGCGGCTGCGTCGGCTTTGCAGCTTTTAAGACTATTTATTATTGCAAACAGACGGAGAGATTAAATGAAAAGTTCGAGGGAAGCTGCACTTGCAGCACTCTATGAAATTGAATATAACGGAGCATATTCAAATATCGTACTCAAAAATGTGCTAAAAGACACAGACCTTGACGGCAGAGACCGTGCGTTCGTATCTGCACTTGTTTACGGTGTTACGGCTAAAAAAAGAATGCTTGATTATATGATAGAGGAGCTTTCTAAAATAAAGCTCAAAAAAATATCCAAGTATATTCTTATTATACTGAGAATGGGACTTTATCAGCTCAAATTTATGGATAAAGTTCCCGACAGTGCGGCTGTTAATGAAAGCGTACGCTTAGCAAGACGTTATGGCCATAGTGCGTCGGCGGGTTATGTAAATGGCATCTTGAGAAATGCGTCAAAAAGAGATTTTTCTTTGCCATTGGATTTGGCGGTAAGGGAGTCTTTTGCAGATATAAATGCAAAAAGGCTCATTTCCGATTACGGTGAAAGAGCAAAAGATATAATGTCGGCACTTAACAAAGAGCCAAAAATGACAGTTCGTGCAAATACCTTAAAAATAACAACTGATGAATTAAAAAAGGTGCTTGGTGCAGAAAACTGTCCCTATTCTGACGTTGGCTTGTATGTAAAAAAGCTTGACACGTCATCGAGTAAGGAGTATGAAAAGGGACTTTTTACCGTTCAGGATGCTGCACCTATGGTTGCTTGCAAAGTGCTTTCGCCCAAAAGTGGCGATACAGTAATAGACCTATGTGCCGCACCGGGCGGCAAAACTACTTATCTTGCAGAGCTGATGCAAAATGAGGGCAGAATTTATGCCTTTGACATACATTCTCACAGAGTTGAGCTTATTCTAAAAAATGCCCAAAGGCTCGGGATTAAAATAATTGATGCTAAAGAACAGGATGCGACAGTATTTAATAGCGAGCTTGCAGAAATTGCGGATAAGGTTTTGGCAGATGTGCCTTGTTCGGGAATAGGAATTGCAAGAAGAAAGCCTGAGCTTAAATATAAGACCGACTTTGAAGAATTATCGGAAATACAGCTTGCAATACTTAAAAATGGTGCAAGGTACTTAAAAAAGGGCGGAGAATTGGTATATTCAACCTGTACTCTCTATCGTGATGAAAATGAACGGGTTATTGATAGATTTTTAGAGGAAAATGACGGCTTTGAACTTATAAGCTTTCAGGATTATTTACCTGACGGCTTTAGTGAGGAAAGAGCAGGCATAATGACGGTTTTGCCCGATAAAACCGACTGCGACGGATTTTTTGTCGCAAAAATCAGAAGGTGTATATGATGATTGATTTAAAGGATTTATCATTTGAAGAGCTTGGTGAGCTTTTAAAGGAAATAGGTGAGCCTAAGTTCAGAACAAAACAGATTTTTTCGTGGCTTCATAAGGGTGTGGAAAGCTTTGACGAAATGACCGATATTTCAAAGAAAACACGCGAAAAGCTTGCCGAAATATCATTTGTTTCGACTTTAAAAATTCGTGAGAAATATGTTTCAAAGCTTGATAAAACTACAAAATATCTCTTTGAGCTTGAGGATGGAAACTGTATTGAAAGTGTTGTAATGTATTATAAGCACGGTATTTCAATTTGTATTTCATCTCAGGTGGGCTGCCGTATGGGTTGTGCGTTTTGTGCATCGACAATCGGAGGACTTTACCGCTCGCTGACTGCAGGGGAGATTTTAAATCAGGTTATTTTTGCCCAGAAGGATATCGGTGAGAGAATAAGCAATATCGTTATGATGGGTATTGGTGAGCCTCTCGATAATTACGATAATGTAATTAAGTTTCTTCATAATGTAAATAATGAGGCGGGACTTAATATCGGCTACCGACATATTTCTTTATCTACCTGCGGTGTGGTTGACAGAATTTATGATTTGGCAAAGGAAAAGTTACCTATCACATTGTCTGTTTCACTCCACGCACCAAATGACGAAATAAGAAATTCAATAATGCCGATTAACCACAAATATAATATCGAAAAGCTTATAAAAGCTTGCCGTGATTATATTGATACTACGACAAGAAGAATTAGTTTTGAATATTCGCTTATTTCAGGTGTGAATGATTCAAAGGAAAATGCAACAGAGCTTGCAAAACTGTTAAAAGGAATGCTATGCCACGTTAATTTGATACCTGTTAACAAGGTAAAGGAGCGAGGCTTTGAAAAGGGCACAAAAGCCCAGATAGAGATGTTTCAAAACACACTTATATCTTTAGGTATAAATGCAACTGTAAGGCGAGAGCTTGGCAGTGATATAAGTGCGTCCTGCGGACAACTGAGAAAAAAAGTCTTAGACGGGGAATAAAGGTATATTATATTCCAAAAGCGAGGTGATTAAAAATGAGAATTGGCGCAATGACCGATATAGGACGCTACAGAAAGCTTAACGAGGATTGCTATTTTATCTACCGTAACGAGCTTTTAGTAGGCGGAATGGTTG
>JAZROS010000124.1:0-2006 GCA_045648825.1 Clostridia bacterium
GCATAACCGGCGGTATTGTTCAGGGTATGAGTGGTTCTCCGATAATTCAGAATGGGAAACTGATAGGTGCAGTAACGCACGTTTTTGTAAATGACCCGACGAGAGGGTATGGGATATTTATAGAAAATATGCTTGCGGAGGCAGAGAAACCAAAATAAACTAAATGCTCGCCCATCAAACAATAGGCGAGCATTTTTTCATATTTAAAACGGTAATTTCTTCCCCTCTTTTTTCCACTCAACAAATTCTGCCGTCGCGCAGAAGATTACATCACCTGATGAGTTGATGGCAGTTTCCAGCGAATCCTGAACTACGCCGATAATAAATCCTACCGCAACGACCTGCATTGCAATATCCTGTCCTATTCCCAAAAGTGAGCAAGCCATGGGAATCAAAAGCAGCGAGCCGCCCGCAACACCCGATGCACCGCACGCACCAAGAGTTGCAACAAAGCTTAAGAGAATTGCCATAACAATATTAACCTCAATCCCCTGAGAAAAAGCTGCCGCCAGCGACATTACAGTAATTGTAATAGCCGCGCCGTCCATATTGATGGTAGCACCTAATGGGATAGAAACGCTGTAATATTCACGGTCCAAGCCAAGTCTTTCGCAAAGACTCATATTAACAGGAATATTTGCCGCTGAGCTTCTTGTAAAGAATGCCGTAATTCCCGACTCTTTAAAACACTTAAACACAAGCGGATATGGATTTCTCTTTAAAGCAACTGCAACAATAAGAGGATCTACAATAAAAGCAACTGCCAGCATACAACCTACCAGAACAAGCAGAATTTTGCCGTACTCAGTAAAAATTTCGAGTCCGTACTCACTGACCGAGCCGTACACCAAGCCCATAATACCAAAAGGCGCAAGCTGAATAACCCACGCAACCGCCTTTGACACCGCATCTGAAATATCGTTTAAAACCTCTTTTGTCTTTTCGCTTGCTACCATTCTTAGTGCAAGTCCAAGAACAATAGCCCATGTGAGAATTCCTACATAATTTCCTTTCATAAGAGCCTCAACAGGATTCATAACCATATTGGACAGCAGGCTTTTAAAAACCTCTCCAAGACCTGTAGGTGCCGTCTGCTCCGCCGCTGCCGTAAGAGGAATTGCCACTTTTGTCATATAGCTGCCAATAACAGCGACCACCGCAGCCAAAAACGTGCTTAATATATAGAAGAAAATGACCGTTCTGAATCTCTTTCCTATGCCGGCGTTTGCACTTGACAAAGATGCAATAACAAGCACAAGCACAAGAATTGGTGCAATCGCCTTCAAGGCACCCACAAACACATTTCCGAATATCGCAACAAATCCTGCCGCAGGAACCCACAATCCAAGACAAATGCCTATAGCAAGACCTATCGCTATTCTTAAAATCAACGGCGATTTAATGTAATAACCAAAAATCTTTTTCATATCCTTTTCCTCCGTTAAAATAACTATATTCTCAGTATAACATAAGACAGTCTGTGTTGCAATATCTTTATATTATCCCCTTGTCCTGACACAAAATTCATATTATGTCAGGGGTTATATAAATCCGCCAGCATAACGAAAACGGGCATTTTTACTGCTTTTTTAACATCTGCGACAATTAGCGACCTTCTTTACATTTGTTTTACAAATATTACCAGAAAGCAACAAAACTTGCAAAATGCAATTTTCAAAACCTATTGTTCGATTATGTTTATATATGTTAATCTTTGTATAAAGATAAAAAACAACGTTGAAAGGAAGAGAAAAAGGGATGAATTTGAAGGTATCGGTATTGATAGCAGACGACAACCGCGATTTTTGCGATGAAATGTCAGATTACATTAAAGCAAGCGCAGATATGTGCTTAGCAGGAGTAGCCAATGACGGTGATGAGGCATACGGGATGATTTGTGCCACAAGGCCAGATATAGTGATTTTGGATATTATTATGCCCAAACGCGACGGCATAAGCCTTTTAAAAAAGCTTGCAAACACAAAAATGACTAAACGCCCGACAGT
>JAZROS010000125.1:0-1709 GCA_045648825.1 Clostridia bacterium
TGCAGCAATTCGTGATTTCTGTGAAAGAATTGGTGTTGCAAAGGCTAACAGTGTTATCGATTTTTCACTGCTTGAGCATTGTGTAAGAGAAGATCTTAACAAGACTGCTCCAAGAGCAATGGCTGTTCTTCGTCCTATCGAGCTTATTGTTGACAACTATCCTGAAGGTCAGGTAGAGGAGATAGAGGTAGAAATCAACCCCGAAAATCCTGAAGCAGGTACAAGAACTGTTACCTTCTCTAAAAAGCTTTACATCGAAGCTGATGACTTTTTAGAAGAGCCGCCTAAGAAGTATTTCAGACTTTCACCGGGTAGAGAAGTAAGACTTAAGAGTGCTTATTATGTTACTGCAACCTCTTGCGATAAGGATGAAAATGGTAATATTACTGCAATACACTGCACGTATGATCCTGAAACAAAGGGCGGAGATTCACCCGACGGAAGAAAAGTTAAGGGTACAATTCACTGGGTATCACAAGAGGCAGCGGTTGATGCAACCATTAACCTTTATGACCGTCTGTTTAATGTTGAAAACCCGTCAGACGAAAGTAAGGGTAGCTTTATAGACAATATCAATCCGCAGTCTGTTGAAACACTTAAAGGATGTAAGCTTGAAAGTAACCTTAAGAATATCAAATGCGGACAGCCGTATCAGTTCTTAAGAATGGGATATTTCTGTGCTGATAAGGATTCTACCAGTGATAATATTATTCTTAACCGCATTGTTCCGCTTAAGGACAGCTGGACGAAAATTAACAAATAATCCTGAAAGGAAAATTTAAATGGAATATAACAAGTTTATGGCAGACAGAGTCAAGACGATGAAAGGCTCTGCCATTAGAGAAATGTTTAAGAGAATGGCTGATCCTGAGATTATTTCCCTTGCAGGCGGAAACCCTGCATCCGAGTTATTTCCGGGTGAAGAGCTTTCGAAAATTGCAGGTAAAATTTTGATGACAAGTCCTACACTTGCTCTGCAATACGGCACTACCGACGGATACCCAGCAATGCGTGAATGTGCTAAAGCACGTGCAATGAAGGTTAATTCTGTTACGGATGATGATGCTATTTTGATTATGACCGGTGCAAATCAGGGTATTGATTTAACTGCAAAGGCTATTTTAAATAAGGGCGATAAGATTGTAGTAGAAAGCCCGAGCTTTATCGGAAGTCTTAACGCCTTCCGTACATATGAGGCACAGCTTGTAGGAGTTAACGTTGAAGATGACGGTATGAGTATGGATGGGTTAGAAGAAGTATTAAATGGTGATTCTTCAATTAAAATCATTTACACAATCCCAACATTCCAGAATCCAACCGGTACAACAATGTCGTTAGTAAAGAGAAAGCGTATGCTTGAGCTTGCGTCTAAATATGATGTACTTATACTTGAGGATAACCCATACGGTGATTTGAGGTTTTCGGGCGAGGAGTTACCCACTCTTAAATCTCTCGATACAGAGGGAAGAGTTATCTATGCAGGCTCTTTTTCTAAAATTCTCTCACCCGGTATGCGTCTTGGATATCTTGTTGCACCAAAAGAGCTTGCTGAAAAGATTGAGGTATTGAAGCAGGTAAATGACGTTCATACACCGATGCTTACTCAGCTTATGTGTGTAGAGTTTATGAAAAAGTATAATATTGACGACTATATTGCTAAAAACTGCGAGCTTTATGGTAAGAAGTGTGCTTGTATGGTGGAGAATATG
>JAZROS010000126.1:0-4979 GCA_045648825.1 Clostridia bacterium
AAAGCTTAAAAAGCTGTTTGTGTACTCGCAAGCTTCGGTGAGGAAATAATCCTCTCCACCTGAACGGATATTACCGCCGATTAAATCAAGCTCACCGCCAATGCTGACGGTTGCGTCTGTATCTGCCTTCAAGAGTGCGTGCGTGAGAATGGAAGTGGTGGTGGTTTTGCCGTGAGTGCCTGCAACGCAGATAGTGTTTTTGTACTCCTTCATAAGAGCACCTAAAAACTCGGCACGGTTAAGGGTTGGAATATTCTTATTCTTAGCCGCAACTAATTCTGGGTTATCAGCCTTTGCAGCTGCAGTATAGACAACAAGGTCTGCGCCTTCCACGTTCTTTTCTTCCTGACCGATGTATATAATTGCTCCTGCCTCCTGGAGCTTGTAGGTAATCTTACTTGCCTGTCTGTCCGAGCCTGAAACTTTAAAGCCTCTTTTAAGCATAATATCAGCCAAACCGCTCATACTAATACCACCGATGCCTACGAAATGGATATGTGAATTTGCTTTTAACTGCGATAAAGAAAATGAGGACATAATACCAACCTTTCATACTTTAGAACATTATACAAATATTATAAACCAAATGGAGATTTTTGTAAACATTTAATGTCTTTTTCGACGAAAAAAATTTTTTATTGACAAAACTGCACAAATGGTTTATAATATTAGAGTGTAATTTAGTATCCAATCATCATAGGACAGACAGAATATAAAATTTAGTTTTGCTCTGTGGAGGGTGGTGAATTATCTTGGATATAACAGATATCAGAGTGAAAAAGATTACAGCTGAAGGGAAAATGAAAGCGATTGTCTCTGTTACTTTTGACAATGCTTTTGTTGTTCACGACATAAAGATAATTGAGGGGCAGGATAAGCTTTTTACAGCAATGCCTTCTCGAAAAATATCCGAAAATGAATATAAGGATATTGCTCACCCCATTAACAGCGAAATGCGAGAAAAACTTGAAAAGGAGATTATCGCCCGCTATATGGAGGAGTTAGCGTCTGAGGAATGACTAAATTGATAACGACCGTTGCAGTTTGCTTCGGTCGTTTTCTTGTGGTGTTTATATTACATTATGATGAAAAATTACAAAATATTGTAGATTTTTTCTCTAAGCTATGATAAAATTATATATTATATTATGACTAAAGACCGAAAAGAGGTACACATATAATGGCTGCTCGAAAAACCACATCAAAAAAGCGCACTTCTAAAACAAGTGTAAATAAGAGAAATTATAAATCTGCATCTGTCAGAAGAAAAAAGAATCAGAATAACTATGTCATAACAGTATTTGTTACCGCTGTTGTGGCTGTTGTTCTTGCTATCTTTGTCTATTTTAATTCCGCTGGTTTTGTAAGCTCGGCGATAAGAAACCTGCTCTTTGGACTTTTTGCAAGCGTTACATATTTTGTGCCGTTGGTTGTAGGTGCACTCTCGGTATATGCTGCCAAACGTAAGGATACAAGACGCTTTGCTTTAAAGGGCGGACTTTGTTTCTTGTGCGCGGTACTGCTTGGAAGCTTTATTCAGCTTCTGACGCCTGGTGATATGCCTAAAGCATCTGAGCTGTGGTCTCTTGGTCAGTCTTTAAAGGGCGGCGGAATATTTGGCGGTCTATTTGCTATCTTTATGGAGAGTATGGTTGGCAGTGCGGCATCTTGTGTGATTGTAATTGCTTTGATGTTTGTACTGTTCAGTGTTATCTTTAAAGTGTCTTTTATAAGCGTTATACAGAGCTTCTTTAGCGGTGTATCTGATGAGATAAGCGATATTGAAAAGGTTGATGTCAGCGAGCAGGGCAGAAAGGTTAAAAGAACAGTAACAAGACATAAAAAGCCGGATGACAGCAAGCCTCAGTTCTACGATGAGCTTGAGGGCGAGCAAAAGGCTGAGCTTGAAAAGAAAAAGAAGATAAAATTATCCGAAATCTTTGCCCAAGAGGAAGAGGAAACAGAAATACTTCCAACAGAGGAATTTGACGCAGATAAATTTCTTGAAGAGGTTGCTGCACAGCTTCCGCAGACTGAAGGCGTAAAAGAAATGATGGAGGAACACAGGAAACATACCGAAGAGCCTCAGAGAGTTGAAACTACAACCAAAGAAGAACGTGAGCAGGTAGGAAACGAAATTGAAACCTCAATAGAGGAAAAGCACGAATATATATACCCGTCATTAGATATTCTCAAAAAGCCCGGTGAAACTACCATTGATAAGAGAAAGGAAATGCTCGAAACATCCAAAAAGCTGATGGAAACATTAAAAAGCTTCGGTGTTGAGGCTAAATTGTTGCAGGTTACAAACGGTCCTGCTGTAACAAGATATGAAATCCAATTAAATGCAGGAGTAAAAATATCAAAAATCACCGGACTTTCTGAAGATATTGCACTTAACTTGGCAGTACCAACCGTTCTTGTCGCTCCGGTTCCTGGTAAGGCTGCGGTCGGTATAGAAGTACCAAATAATAGTGTAGGTCTTGTTTCTGTTCGTGAGCTTCTCGAGAGTCAGGATTTTCAGGATAGTAAATCAAAGCTTACCATTGCACTCGGTAAGGATATAGGCGGCAGAGTTATCATAGGTGATATTGCAAAGTTTCCGCATATACTTATTGCCGGCTCTACAGGTTCAGGTAAATCTGTATGTATTAACACAATTATTACCAGTATTCTCTACAAAGCAAGTCCTGATGAGGTTAAGCTTATTATGATTGACCCGAAGGTTGTTGAGCTTGGTGTCTACAATGGCATTCCGCACCTTTTAATTCCTGTTGTAACAGACCCTAAAAGAGCTGCAGGTGCTTTAAACTGGGCAGTTGGCGAAATGATGAAAAGATACAGTATGTTCGCTGAAACGGGCACAAGAAATTTAGCAGGTTATAACGAACATATCGAAGCAGAGGGCGGCGAAAAGATGCCGCAGATTGTTATAATCATAGACGAGCTTGCCGATTTGATGATGGTTGCAGCAAAGGAAGTTGAGGATTATATCTGTCGCTTGGCTCAGCTTGCAAGAGCGGCAGGAATTCATCTTATTATTGCAACACAGCGTCCTTCAGTTGATGTAATTACAGGTCTTATCAAGGCAAACGTACCGAGTAGAATTGCATTTGCAGTTTCGAGCGGTGTTGATAGCCGTACAATACTTGACAGAGTTGGTGCTGAAAAGCTTTTAGGTAAGGGTGATATGCTCTATCACCCGACAGGAAAGCCTAATGCAATAAGAGTTCAAGGTGCGTTTGTTAATGACGACGAGGTAGAAAGACTTGTTGATTTTGTAAAGCAGAATTCGGATAATGACCACTATGCACACGACTTAGAGGAGCATATTGACAGAATATCCACAGGCGAACACGGTGTAACTGATGAGGATGATGCAGATGATGCAGATGCACTTCTGCCACAGGCAATAGAGCTTGCTTTGGAGCTTGGACAGATTTCTACTGCAATGGTACAAAGAAGAATGAAGGTCGGCTATGCAAGAGCGGGAAGAATTATTGACCAGATGGAGCAAAGAGGACTGATTAGCGGTGCTAACGGCTCTAAGCCACGTGAGGTCTATTCTGAGAGAATAAGAGCAACAATGGATGTTCCTGTTTTTGAGGTAGATGACGATGAATAAGGAGTTTCTGCCTGTATCACGAGAAGATATGAAAGACAGGGGCTGGGACGAGCTTGATTTTTTGTATATTGTCGGCGATGCCTATGTTGACCACCCAAGTTTCGGCCACGCAATAATATCAAGAGTGCTTGAAGCTAACGGCTACAAGGTTGGAATTATCGCGCAACCTGACTGGCACTCTGCTGATGATTTCAAAAGGCTTGGAAGACCAAAACTTGCTGTATTGGTTTCTGCGGGGAATATTGATTCTATGGTAAACCACTATACTGCAGCAAAAAAACCAAGACGTGAAGATTTCTACTCTCCGGGCAAAAAAGCTGGACTTCGACCTGACAGAGCAACAATAGTTTATTGCAATCGTGTAAGAGAAGCTTTTGGCGATATTCCAATACTAATCGGCGGGGTTGAGGCAAGTCTGAGGCGTTTTGCACATTACGACTACTGGGATAATAAGGTAAGACGCTCTATCCTATTTGACTCAAGAGCTGATATTCTGATGTACGGTATGGGCGAGAGACAGATTGTTGAGATTGCAGAGTGTCTTTCTTCAGGAATGTCAGTAGATGAAATAACATATATCAAGGGTACTTGTGTTATAACGAAAACCGATGATATTTATGACTCAATTAAACTTCCCTCCTGCGAGGATTGTCAAGAGGACAAAGAGGCGTATGCTAAAGCCTGCAAAGTGCAGACTGAGGAACAAAATGCATATATAGGAAAAACTCTTATTCAGGAGCATTCGGGGAGATTTCTTGTACAAAATCCGCCTGCTGAGCCTTTGTCAAGAGAAGAGCTTGACAGGGTATATGAACTGCCATATACGAGAGAGCCGCATCCAATGTATGAAAATATGGGCGGTATAGCAGCTATTGATGAGGTTAGATTTTCGATAACAAGCTCGAGAGGTTGCTTTGGCGGCTGTAATTTCTGTGCACTGAGCTTTCATCAGGGCAGAGTGGTAACCTCAAGAAGCCAAGAGTCGATATTAAAGGAAGCAAAAATGCTTATAAAGCACCCAGAATTTAAAGGGTATATTCACGATGTAGGCGGACCTACTGCAAATTTCAGGCGAAGTGCTTGTGATAAACAATTAAAGACAGGTGCTTGCAAAAACAAGCAATGCCTTTTTCCTAAGCCTTGTTCTAATCTTGTATGCGACCATAGCGAGTATCTGTCGCTTTTAAGAAAGCTTAGAAAGCTTGACGGAGTTAAAAAGGTATTTATAAGGTCGGGAATAAGATTTGATTATGTGATGCACGATAAGGACGGCACATTTCTCCGTGAACTTTGTGAGCATCATATAAGTGGACAGCTTAAGGTTGCGCCTGAACATATCTCGGATAATGTGCTT
>JAZROS010000127.1:0-3305 GCA_045648825.1 Clostridia bacterium
CTTAATTTCAGCAAAAGATATAATGATGTTAATAAAATAGGTGATAAAAATGAAAAGACAAGTAACAGTCGGGGATGTGAAAATCGGCGGAAATGCGCCGATTTCCATTCAGTCTATGACAAATACAGATACAAGAGATGTTAAGACAACAGTATCGCAGATTGCACGTCTTACCGACGCAGGCTGTCAGATTATTCGTGTTGCGGTACCTGATATGGAGGCGGCTCGTGCGGTAGCGGATATAAAAAAGAGAATTTCAATTCCTCTTGTTGCAGACATTCACTTTGACCACCGCTTAGCCCTTGAGGTTATAAAGGGCGGTGTGGATAAGGTTAGAATAAACCCAGGCAATATCGGAAGCCGTGAGAATGTAAAAGCCGTTGCCGATGCCTGCAAGCAGCGCAATATCCCAATAAGAATAGGGGTAAACGGAGGCTCTTTGGAAAAGGAGCTTTTGGCAAAATACGGTCGCCCTACTGCCGATGCACTTGTAGAGAGTGCGATGGGGCATATTAAGATTTTAGAGGATTTGGACTTTTCGGATATTGTAGTATCCATTAAGGTTTCAGATGTTCCTACTATGATAGAAGCATACCGCAAGTTTGATAAGCAAAGCGATATCCCATTACATATCGGTGTAACAGAGGCAGGTACTTTAAGAAGCGGTATAATAAAGTCGAGCGCAGGTTTAGGTGCACTTTTGGCAGAGGGTATAGGTAATACTATGAGAGTTTCCTTAACCGCTGACCCTGTAGAAGAAATTTATGCCGCGAATGATATTTTAAAGGTTATGGGACTTAAGGAGAGCGGTGCAATGCTTGTTTCCTGCCCTACCTGCGGCAGAACAAAAATTGATATGATACCTATTGCCGAAAAGGTTGAAAAGCTGATTGCTAATATCAATAAGCCTATTAAGGTTGCAGTTATGGGCTGTGCGGTAAACGGTCCTGGCGAGGCGAGAGAAGCTGATATAGGTATCGCCGGGGGCGATGGTGAGGGACTTATATTCAAAAAGGGCGAGATTATAAGAAAAGTCCCTGAGGATAAGCTATTGGAAGAGCTGGAAAAGGAGCTTAACATACTGATAAAGGGGTAAATAAAGTGAGTAAATATCTTATTATAAACGGACCAAACCTCAATATGCTTGGTATTCGTGAGCCGGATATATACGGCCACGAAAGCTATGACGACCTTCTTAAAAAAATTAAGAACAAAGCGGACGTGCTTGGAGTTGAGGTTGAGTTCTTTCAGAGCAATTCTGAGGGCGGGATAATAGACAAAATCCAGAGTGCCTATGGGAAAATGGATGGCATTGTTATAAACCCCGGTGCGTACACACACTATTCCTACGCAATTCACGATGCAGTAAAGTCTGTGGGTGTTCCGACCATAGAGGTACATATATCCGATATCCACACTCGTGAGGAATTCAGACGCACGTCGGTGATCGCACCTGCGTGCAAAAAGCAGATTTCGGGGCTTGGATTTGACGGCTATTTGCTCGCTTTGGAGGCTTTGGTAAATGCAGAGAATTGACCGTTTAAGAGCGCTTTTAGGTGAGGATGAGGCGGTATATATTACCGCATACCCCGATATTTTCTACTATTCAGGCTTTCAGAGTGCAGATGCAAGGCTTTTGATTTCCAAATCAAAAGCGATTATAATAACCGACTCACGATATACCATACAGGCGAAGGAGCAGGCACCCGATTTTGAGCTTTATGACATAAAAAACGGATTAGACGGTGCGATTTCGCTTGTTGATGCCAAAACAATCGGGTATCAGGAGGAGCATATTTCGGCTAAAAAGCTTGATATGGCAAAGGGTGCTGCAAAGGACAAAGCATTTTTGCCTATGCAGGACAAAATATCCTCACTCCGTGAGATTAAGGAAAAGATGGAAATTGACCGCATACGAGCAGCTGAAAGATTGGGCGACGAGGCGTTTTCCTATATTTTGGAGCGAATTACGGCAGGCAGAAGTGAGAGGGAAATTGCACTTGAGCTTGAGTTTTATATGAGAAAACACGGTGCGTCAGGACTATCCTTTGAAACGATAGTTGCAAGCGGAGCAAGGAGTGCAATGCCACACGGAGTTGCGAGTGATAAGCTTATAGAAAAGGGCGATTTGCTAACACTTGATTTTGGCTGTGTTTTAGACGGCTACTGCTCGGATATGACACGAACGGTTGCGGTGGGCGAACTTTGTGAAAAGGGCAGGCTTATCTACGAAACGGTTAAGATGGCACAACAGACGGCGCTTGATGCGGTCAAGGTTGGTGAAAAGCTTTCCGATATTGACAAGGTGGCAAGAGATATTATAACCAAAGCAGGCTTTGGCGAGAATTTCGGACATTCTCTGGGGCACAGTGTCGGCATAGAAATACACGAAACACCTTGTTTTTCCCCCAAGGCAGAGGGAGAGGTTAAAAACGGCAATGTGATTACCGTTGAACCGGGTATTTATATAGAGGGTTTCGGCGGAGTTAGAATAGAGGACTTAACAGCCGTTTATAACGGCAAATGCGAGGTGCTCTCACAAAGTACAAAAGAGCTTATAATTCTTTGAAATCTCCCAAGAGGGAGATTTTTTTGTTAAAAGTATGTACTTTTTTGGAAAATGTGATATACTTAAGATAGAGAAAAGATTAAAATGGAGAAAAGCATATATGCCTATTGAAGAACAGAGCAATAAAGCCGAGCGCGTACTGCTTGCAGGCGTGCATACGGGCAGAGGGGACAGCCTTTACGATACTACCGACGAGTCTATGGCAGAGCTTGCAGAGCTTGTAAAGACGGCAGGCGGCGAGGTTGTAGCAGAGGTCGTGCAGAATAAAGCGGATATAGAGAGCGGAACGTATATGGGCGAGGGTAAGCTTTTGGAGATTGCCGAAATGATACCCGCTTTGGAAGTTGATGCGGTTGTATTTGACGACGAGCTTTCGGGCATACAGACGAGAAATATTGCCGATATGCTTGGAGTAAAGGTAATTGACCGCTCTATGCTGATACTTGATATTTTTGCAATGCGTGCAAAAAGCGGCGAGGGAAAGCTTCAAGTTGAGCTTGCACAACTTAAATACCGGCTCCCAAGACTCAGAGGTATTGGCGAGGCGATGAGCAGAACGGGTGCCGGAATAGGAACAAGAGGCCCGGGTGAAACAAAATTAGAGAGCGACCGCCGTCATATAAGGCGAAGAATAAATGCTTTAGAGGACGAGCTTTCAGAGCTTGAAAAGCACAGAGAGCTTTTAAGAAAAAGACGTAAAAAGGATGGTGTAATAACCGCCGCACTTGTAGGCTAT
>JAZROS010000128.1:0-2158 GCA_045648825.1 Clostridia bacterium
GCAGAATTGCAGAGCTTCATTTTTCTCCTACTATACAGAACAAGAAAAATCTTTTAGTTGAAAATATTTCCGATGAAAAAATATTCATAACCGGAAACACAGTTATTGATGCTCTTAAAACAACGGTTCGTAATGATTATGAATTCGAGAATGAAACTCTTAAATCTATTGATTATAACTCAAAGCGTGTAATTATTGTAACCGCTCACCGCAGAGAGAATCTCGGTGAACCTTTGGAAAATATTTGTAACGCTATTAAGACTATTGTGGAAGAATATACTGATGTCGAGGTTGTATATCCTGTGCATCTTAACCCAGCAGTGAGAGAAACTGTCTTCGGAATCCTTGGTGATATGGACAGAGTACATCTTATAGACCCGATAGATGTAACAGAATTGCATAATGCTATTGACAGAAGCTATATGGTAATGACCGATTCGGGCGGTATTCAGGAAGAAGCCCCTGCACTTGCAAAGCCTGTTCTTGTAATGAGAAAGGAGACTGAAAGACCTGAGGCTGTTGCTGCAGGTACAGTTAAGCTTGCAGGTACCGATAAAGATGTTATTATAAATATGGCAAAAGAGCTTTTAGACAACCCTGAAGCCTATAAAAAAATGGCTCATGCTGCAAATCCGTATGGCGACGGTGAGGCTTCAAGACGTATAGTTGAGGCGATTTTATACCATTTTAATAAGAGAGAGTCTCGTCCTGTTGATTTTAAATAAGGTAGGATTTATATATGAATGAGTTTGTCATAAATGGTATTTATGAGCATTATAAAGGAAAGAAGTATCAGCTTATAGGAATAGCCGATCACTCTGAAACTCTGGAAAAAATGGTTATATATAAAGCTTTATACGATGAAGAAAAACTGTGGGTAAGACCTGCATCTATGTGGAATGAAATTGTTGAAGTTGATGGCAAAAGAATTAGTAGATTCAGTTTGATTTCTGATACTTGATTTTATTATTAGATTGAGGGTGCGTTGTTATGCAAATGGTACTTTTGACGGCATTAGGCGTCGGTGGTGCAACTATCTTTGGTTCACTTCTGGGGTTTCTGTTTAAGGATATATCACACAGATTTTCTGATATTGTTCTATCTTTTGCTGCCGGTGTTATGCTTGCCGCGGCGGTTTTTGGGCTTGTTATACCATCGCTTGAATATGGCGGAGAGTATGGGCTGGTTATAACAGTTTTAGGAATTTTTGTTGGAGCATTGTGCCTGAATTTAATTGATAAGGTTGTACCTCATTTGCATAAAATTATAGGTCCTGATATAGAACAGCATAATAAAACGAATTTAGGTAAGGTGCTGCTCTTTGTTACGGCGATTGCAATACATAATCTTCCGGAGGGAATTGCAGCCGGAGTGGGATTTGGTTCCGGTAACGATGCTCAGGCAATGTTGATTGCAGGAGGTATTGCACTTCAAAATATTCCTGAGGGAATGGTTATAATTGCCCCAATGCTTGCAACTGGTGTATCTGCACGAAAAACCTTTATATGTGCTATGATTACAGGCTTGGTTGAGGTTGTTGGCACTTTTATAGGATACTTTGCAGTCAGCATTGCCTCTGCGGTGCTTCCGTTTGCACTTGCGTTTGCGGGAGGTACAATGCTTTATGTTATAAGTGATGAGATGATTCCAGAAACTCATGCACACGGTTCTGAGAGGGGAGCGACCTACGCACTCTTAGTAGGATTTTGTGTGATGCTGATATTTGATGTTTTATTAGGATAAAATCAAGTAGAGATAAGTATGGAAAATTATATCGCGTGTCCCAAGCAGGTTTACTGCGTCGAACAGATTAGTCTTTCTGATGGAAAAGGCGATTGGATGAGTATGAAAAAAGCGGTATATCTACACATACTATTGTCGAATTGCAAAAAGATGCATCGTAGTTGCATCTTTTTTTTATTTGCCCTTCATAGTTTGAAAAATTTTCTGTGTTTTTGTTATTTTTTCTTTGAAAACTATTGATTTTTTCTTTTAGTAGGTGTATAATGAAATAAACACAATAGGAGGGATTTAAGATGAAGAAGGTTTATACTGCTGAAATTCCAAAAACAAAGCGTATTCAGAAGCTTATAGATGACCTGTATTCAGGCACTCCGACCATTGAGTCAACTCGTGCTGAAATAATAACTGAAAGTTT
>JAZROS010000129.1:0-2169 GCA_045648825.1 Clostridia bacterium
CGGTAGCAGTTCGTGGCCATAAGCTCTTGAAGGATAAGAGAGACGAGCTTATGAGACAGTTTCTCGATATTGTACGTGAGGCAAAGGCTTTGCGCGAGAATACAGAGAAAAAGCTTAAGGCTGCAAACCAGAGCTTTGCTATTGCAGGTTCCGTACTTCAAAGAGAGGTTATAAACTCTGCACTGTTGCTTCCTAAGCAGGAGGTTACCTTAGAGGTTGGAGAACGAAATATAATGAGTGTGGATATTCCTGTGTTCAAAACAACCACCAGAGCTAAAGCTGAGGGAGATATGTTCTCCTATGGCTATGCTTATACCGGCGGTGATTTGGATGATGCAATTTTGGCACTGTCTGATGTCTCGGAGGATATGCTAAAGCTTGCCGAGCTTGAAAAGGCTGCAGGTATGCTTGCAGGTGAAATAGAACGTACAAGACGTAGGGTAAATGCGCTTGAGTATGTTATGATACCTAACTATCAGGACACAATCAGGTATATTACAATGAAGCTTGATGAGTCGGAAAGGTCAAATACTACCAGACTTATGAAGATTAAGGATATGATGGTTGCAGAAAGAATAGAAGCTAATAGGTAATGTAACAAGCCTCCCTCTGACGAGGGAGGTGTCTTTGCGTATAGCAAAGACGGAGGGAGAGAAAATGAAACCTTACAATAAAGAAAATATACCCTTTGCAAAGGAGCTTCGTAAGAATATGACTCCTTGGGAGAGAAAATTGTGGTATGAGTTTTTGCGATACTATCCAATCAGGTTCCAAAGACAAAAGGCAATCGGCAATTACATAGTTGATTTTTATTGTGCAAAAGCAAAAATGGTGATTGAGCTTGATGGTGGTGGACATTATACAGATGAACAGATTAGGAAAAGATTCTATAAGAACAAAAGAATTGGAAGAAATGGACCTTAGAGTTTTTCGTGTATGTAACATTGATGTGGATAAGAATTTTTACGGTGTGTGAGTTTATTGATAAAAAGGTTAAAGAATTTGTGTAATCTCTCCCTCAGTCTCGCATATGCTCGACAGCTCCCTCGTCAGAGGGAGCCAAATAAAAAAGCTACCTTAGTGATAAGGTAGCTTTTTAAGTGACAGAATGTTTGGTGGCTTGTATAATGCCAATGGCGCGTTGCTGTTCATCCTTTGTTAAAGACTTAAATAATGTTATCATTTCTATCTCGGTAACTGTGCTTTTGTCCTGAATTAGTTTATCTGCAGGATAACGAATATCAGTGTTACCAATAAGATAATCAACTGATACATCAAAGACTTTTGCGAGCTCTATTAAAGTATCAATGCTTGGCTGATATTTTCCGGACTCATAAAAACTTATCATATTTTGCGTAATATTAAGTTTCATTGCTAATGCCGTTTGAGTTATGTGTTTTTCATGACGTAGTTCAGCTATTCTTTTCATAATTAACACCTCTAAATATAATTTACACTAATAATTATATAAGTTTTACTTGACAAATATATCAGTATTTATTATAATAATATATGTAAAATTTATATTGGGAGGCATTTATATATGCAGTATGGTGCAAAGAGATTAAAAGAGCGTTTGGACAGGGAAAATATTGGGTACGAATACAAGGGAGCTCCAAAAGGTGCAGATGTTTTTATGGTTCTGAATCAAGGAGAATATATGCAACAACAGATTTTTGCATTCGTATCTGAAAATGATGTGTCAGTCATAATTAGACTTGGTGCTGTTCCATTATATAGTAGAGAGGATTTATTGTGCGAAATTAATGAAATTCATAAAGAATATAGATGGATATCGGTTTATATAACAGAGGAAAATTGGTTGCAAATGAAATGTGATGCTATGTTTACAAATAGTTCCGCTGGCGACATTTGTATGCATGCACTTATAAGAGTAGCAAGTATAGCAGATGACTGTTATAATAGGCTTATAAAACATATTTAAGTAAATTATTCAAAAAAAGCTACCTTAGTGATAAGGTAGCTTTTTAAGTTATAAACTTATTTAATCATTGAAGCAACTTCATCAGCGAAGTTTTCTTCCTTCTTCTCAAGACCTTCGCCTGTTTCGAAACGAGCGAACTGCTTAATTGTGATGTTGCCAACGCTTGCAACGTACTTGCCAACGCTTTCCTTGTTCTCAGCCTTAACGTACTCCTGCTCTAAGAG
>JAZROS010000130.1:0-3244 GCA_045648825.1 Clostridia bacterium
GGGTCGGGGTTTTGGTAGTTGATTGTCGGCGGAATAAAGCCCTCTTTAAGCGCAAGCGCACAAACAATCGCCTCTATTCCTCCTGCCGCACCCAAAAGGTGTCCGGTCATAGACTTGGTTGAGCTTACTGCAAGCTTATATGCGTGCTCGCCAAAAACAGACTTTATGGCAGAGGTTTCAAAGCTGTCGTTATATTTTGTGGATGTTCCGTGTGCATTGATATAATCAACATCTTCTACATTGATACCTGCATCTTCAACTGCAAGGCTCATCGCCTTTGCTCCGCCCTCACCGCCGGGGATAGGACTTGTCATATGATAGGCATCATCGGTAGCACCGTAGCCTACAACCTCACAGATAATCTCTGCTCCACGTTTTTTAGCGTGCTCAAGCTCCTCAAGCACAACATAAGCTGCACCCTCGCCCATTACAAAGCCGTCTCTTTCCACATCAAAAGGTCTTGATGCAGTCAGAGGGTCATCATTTCTTGTGGAAAGGGCCTTCATATTACAAAAGCCTGCCACAGAAATAGGTGTAATTGCCGCCTCCGAACCGCCTGCAACAATAATATCGTTTGTTCCGTACTGAATTTGTCTGTACGCATCACCGATTGCGTGAGTTCCAGATGCACAGGCGGAAACTACGTTGTAGTTTATGCCCCTCATTCCGTACTTAATAGCAACCTGAGCCGCGCCCATATTAGAAATCATCATCGGGATAAAAAACGGACTTACCTTACCAGGACCTTTTTCCATAATGGCAGTATGCTGCTCATTAAAGGTTTCCATTCCGCCGATACCCGAGCCTGTGATAATTCCCACTCTCCAGGCATCTTCCTTTTCCATATCTATCTTCGCATTTTCGATAGCCTCACTTGCAGCAACCATAGTATACTGTGTGTAAAGGTCCATTCTGCGTACTTCTTTTTTATCAATAAACAAAGCAGGGTCAAAGTCTTTAACCTCGGCTGCAATCTGACACTTCATTTCAGAAGCATCAAATCTTGTAATAGCACCAACACCGTTTTTGCCTGCCTTTACCGCCGACCAAAAATCTGCGGTATTGTTTCCAATCGGTGTGATAGCTCCTACACCTGTTATAACAACTCTCTTCATAGGAGTTTCTCCCTTCGGTTTTATATGTATCCATTATGTATGGTAATAATTCAATCAAAAAGCAAACCTTTGTGCGCCGCAAGACTTCCTACGACGCACATCAACTTGCAAAAACAGGCTTATGCTCTTTCCTTAATGTAGTTAACAGCATCGCCAACGGTCGCAATTTTCTCTGCGTCCTCATCGGGGATTTCGATATCGAACTCTGTCTCCAATCCCATAATCAACTCAACAATATCCAGCGAATCTGCACCAAGGTCATCTACGAAATTCGCTTCCATTGTTACATCACCCTCGTCAACACCAAGCTGGTCAACGATTACGCTCTTTACCTTTTCAAATTCCACTATTGCCACCTCCTTTCAGTTGTTAATACCATTATATTACATAACAAGCCCGCCGTCAACATTTATTACCTGACCGGTAACATAAGATGACATATCACTTGCTAAAAACGCAACTACGTCGGCAACATCTTCTGTACTGCCAAACTGTCCTAAAGGTATCGACTCAAAATATTTTGCCTTTACATCGTCAGAAAGCTTATCTGTCATTGCAGATGCGATAAAGCCCGGCGCAACCGCATTTGCACGGATACCCTTTTTTGCAAATTCCTTGGCGGTAGTTTTGGTAAGTCCTATAAGTCCTGCCTTTGACGCAGAATAGTTTGCCTGTCCTGCATTGCCCATTTCACCAACTACCGATGCGATATTTATAATAGAGCCGCTCTTTTGCTTCATCATCGGTCTTACAACCGTTTTGATACAATTAAATGCACCCTTTAAGTTAATATCAAGCACCATGTCCCAATCCTCTTCGCTCATTCTGAGCATCAGATTATCCCTTGTTACACCTGCATTATTTACAAGTATATCCACACTGCCGAATTCCGAAACAGCAGTGTCTACCATATTCTTTACATCATCAATATTTCTCACATCGCCAAGCACAGCAACAGAATTTACTCCGAGAGCTTTTATTTCTTCTACGGTTTTTTGAGCGTCCTCCGATGACGGAATATCATTTACCACAATATTCGCACCCAAAGATGCAAGCTTTAAAGCAATAGCCTTGCCTATTCCCCTTGCTGAGCCTGTTACAATGGCTGTTTTTCCTTTTAACATTACACTCTCTCCTTTAATCCCTCAAGTGTCTTTTCAAGGGATGCCATATCCTCTACATTGTAAACGGCAACTTCCTTGTCTATCTTCTTGATAAAGCCTGAAAGCGCCTTGCCCGGTCCCACCTCTACAAAGGTGTCGACTCCGTCTGCTATCATTCTTCTTACAGACTCTTCCCACAAAACTGAGTTTGAAACCTGCTTAACTAAAAGCGGTTTAATATCTTCGGCAGATTTTACATAATCCGCTGTTACGTTTGTTATAAGAGGGATTTTCATTTCGCTAAATGAAACATTTTCCATTTCTTTTTCCAGCTTTTCACCTGCACCGATTAACATTGAGCAGTGAAATGGTGCCGATACTGCAAGAGGCAGAGCCCTTTTTGCACCCTTTTCCTTGCATATTTCACAGCATTTCTCAACTGCTGCCTTTTCACCTGATATTACTATCTGTCCTGGGCAGTTGAAGTTTGCACTCTCGCACACACCGACAGCAGAAGCCTCCTTGCAAGCCGCCTTTACCTCGTCGCTGCCAAGCGCAATTATTGCCGCCATCGAGCCTACACCCTCAGGCACTTCCTCCTGCATATATTTGCCACGCTTTTTTACCAGTCTTACCGCATCGGCAAATTGGAGTGAGCCTGAACAAACGTGTGCAGTATACTCGCCAAGGCTTAGTCCTGCCACAACGTCGGGCTTTATGCCCTTTTCGGTAAGAACTGCCAAAGCTGCGGCACTCATAGTAACAACAGTCGGCTGAGTATTTTCTGTTATCATAAGAGTGTCTGCATCACCGTTCCAGACCATTTCCTTTACATCAAAGCCTAGCGCATCGGAAGCAGTATTAAACACCTCGTCTGCTACTTTGAAATTTTCGCAAAGCTCTTTTCCCATTCCGACAGCCTGAGCACCCTGTCCTGAAAATACAAATGCAAGCTTTCCCATATTGTTTCTCCTTATCCTATCTTTTCATTTATTTTCTCGGTCATATCTGTTATCCCGCTGAACA
>JAZROS010000131.1:0-4615 GCA_045648825.1 Clostridia bacterium
AGTGAGCAATACGATTATTCCGCCACCAACAAAAGCACGGATGTAGTTGTTTTTAATAAGCCTCTCAGAGTAAAACTCGCAGTACTTAATAGCAAGACAGAAAACGATGCTGACAATAGCACATGTGATTGCAAGAATAACTATCATACCTAATGTAGCAGGATTTTCAATATTTATTGAAATTCCGTCAAAACGTACAGGCGAGATACCAAAACTATCTGCAGTAAAATATGCTGCAATAGAAGAAACAACGCAAGGAACAAGCGCACCATAGTGCATTTCACCAACACGTAGTACCTCAATAGCAAATATAGCAGCAGTTACAGGTGTGCCGAAAAGCGCTGAAAAGACTGCGCTCATTCCAGACATAACCAATGTGTGAACGTCATTTTTATTAAGCTTAAAAGCACTGCCTATATTATATCCAATACTTCCTCCCAACTGAAGTGCTGCACCCTCTCTGCCGGCAGAACCGCCCAGAAGGTGTGTGATGACGGTAGAAATGAATATCAAGGGAGCCATAATAAGCGGAACCTTTTCCTCCTCAGTTGCAGCTTGAAGCACTCTGTTTGTATCAAGATTTCCCTTATTTTTAAATATCGTATAAATTGCAGTTATTACCAATCCGCCTATAGGTAGAATATAAATCAGCCAACTGTGTGATATTCGGAGCTCTGTCGCATAGTCTACGCATATATGAAACAAGCTGCCAATCACTCCGCCAACCAATCCGACAATTATCGACAGGACAATCCATTTAACAAAAGCTACAGCATATTCAGCTGAAAGTCTTAAATTTTGCATAAAGAAATCGACCTGCCTTTTAGAGATTATTTATTATTCTTGTTCTTTGCCATCTCAAGTTTATTCTGACGGCGCATTTTAACCTCGTGAGGTATTGGTTTAATATCGCCTGCAGCGGTAAGAGCCTGTCTGGTAAGAAGTGGTCCGACCAGTTCATAAATTAGTACAGCAAACAGTGTAATATTTCTTATAAGAGCACCCTCAGCACCCATTTCAGGTGAAGCTGCTGCCAAAGCACACATTCCTAATGCTACACCAGCCTGCGGTAAAAGTGTTATTCCAAGATACTTACATATATTAGAATCGCACTTTACGAGCTTTGCACTGCCAAATGTACCGAAATACTTACCAAGCGAACGGAAAATAATATAAGTTACACCTATTATAACAATAGAAACATCTGTAAATACGCTAAGTTCAAGTTCTGCACCACTTATTACAAAGAAAATTGCCAACAGCGGTGATGTCCATTTCTCAGACTTTTCCATTAGATCGTGTGAAAGCGGACAAATATTACAGAATACTGTTCCAAGCATCATACACACAAGCAATGATGAAAAACTGATGTGTACAGAACCGATATGAAAATCAAGCATTGATAGAGCTACTGTCAAGAAGACAAATGCGATTGTCATATTAAGACGGTTAGTGTTTGAGTTAAACATCTTTTCGAGCTGTGTGAGAATCCATCCCATAATCGCTCCCAAGCCGAGCGAGCAAACGATTTCCAAAAGAGGATTAACGATAATCGAAACCATATCAAGATTGCCGGAAATCATTGTTTTGGCGATACCAAAGGATACTGCAAATACGATAAGGCCGACTGCATCATCAAGAGCAACTATAGGTAATAAAAGTTTTGTAAGAGGTCCTTCAGCTTTATATTGACGCACAACCATTAGTGTTGCAGCTGGTGCTGTAGCTGTAGCAATGGCACCCAAAACAAGAGTTTGTGGAAGTGTTAACTTATCCGGCATTGCAAGATGAAGTGCGTATAATGCAATATCTACAAAAATTGTTGCTGTAATTGCCTGAATAACGCCTATAACAGATGCCTGCTTGCCTGTCTTTTTTAGGTCATCAAGTCTAAATTCACTACCTATCGAGAAAGCAATAAATCCTAATGCAACATCAGCAACTAAGCCTAAAGCTCCAACGGCTTCTGAAGAACTAAAACCAAGTCCGTCAATGCCGATATTTCCAAGGCAATACGGACCTATCAAGACACCTGCTATTAGGTATGCTGTAACAGAGGGCAGCTTAAAAGGCTTAAATACCCTTGTCATTAGAAGTCCTGCAAGCAGGGCAATAGATACAGATAATAGTGTACTCATAATGAAAACAATCTCCTTATGTATAATATAAAATTGCATAAACAAAGGGCACCTAACGGTACCCTTTATATTTGGCGACCCGGATGGGGCTCGAACCCACGACCTCCAGCGTGACAGGCTGGCGTTCTAACCAACTGAACTACCGGGCCAAGCCGTCTTATAAATTATAACGGCTAAATATGAATTTGTCAAGGTGTTTTGTAAATATTTTTAACAAAAATCTATATAAAATCAAATTTTACTACATCAAATAATCCTCTCGCCGTAAGCCTTAATTCTGGTATTACCGGTAAAGATAAAAATGCAAGTGTCATAAATGGGTCTATATTTGGGTTCACAGACAATTTTTCAGCTTCTCTCTTAATTATATCGTGTTGACGGACAACATCTTCAGCACATTTGTCTGACATAAGTCCTGCAACAGGCAGCTCAAGCTTTGCAAGAAGCTTTCCGTTTGATACAACAGTTATACCGCCATCTTTACCTAAAGAATTTACTGCAAGTGCCATATCATCCGCATTATCACCAACAACAGTAACATTATGAGAGTCATGACCGATACAAGATGCTATTGCACCATTTTTAATTCCATATTTTTCAACATAGCATCTTCCTATTTTTCCTGTCGCATTGTGTCGTTCTATTACTGCAAGATGAGATAAGGCATCTTTGTTATCTCTTATTACTTTCTTTGTAAGCAAAGAGCCTTCCTCTATTGATATAACAGGCGTATCAGGCGAAAATTCACAAACAAGGTCCTTTGGACTAAATGGTGCAATATTTACAGTACCATACACTCTTGATTCTGTCTTTTCTTTTGGTGCTTCAAATTTAGCATTACCATCTTCGGCTACTAATACACCTGATTTCCATACAGCAATAATTTCCTTGGGGCAAATATCCTTTGAAAGCACCAAATCAGCAACGTAGCCGGGAGAAATCGCACCTACATTCTTCATTCGATAACAAAGGGCAGCATTTAAAGACGCCGCACGAATTGCATCATATATATCCATTCCTGCTTTATTTGCTGTAACAATGCAATTTTGTACAGTTCCGCTTTGAAGTAAATCGGAAAGATTTCTGTCATCAGTGCAGAATGCAATTCTTGAAGCATTGTATCTGTTAACAGCAGCAGCCATTTCTGAAAATTCTTTAGACATTCTGCCACATCTTAAAAGTGCGTACATACCAGCTGAAATCTTTTCTTCCATCTCGGCAGCAGAGGTACATTCGTGGTCTGTAAGAATTCCGGAACCGGCATATGCTGAAAGCTCTTTTCCGCCAACTGATGGTGCATGACCATCAATGATGTCTGCAGATGAAATTTTGTATAGGACCTCCTTATCCTTAAACAAAAGCCCCGGATAATTCATCATTTCAGCAAGACCGAGGAAATCATATTTTTGTATATACTCGTGAGTTTTTTTAGAATCAATTACAGCACCCGAATCTTCAAACGGAGCTGCAGGGACACAAGACGGGAGCATAAATTTGAAATCAAGAGGGACTTTCTTTGCATTATCCATCATAAACAAAATCCCGTCAATTCCGCATACATTTGCAATTTCGTGGGGGTCGCAAACTGCAGTAGTAACACCTTTCGGGATAACAACCTTGGCATATTCTGCAGGAGTAACCATTGAAGACTCGATGTGAACGTGTGAATCAATAAAACCAGGCATAAGGTATGCGCCATTTGCATCATATTCCGTCTCACCTTCATAGTCGCCTATTCCTATAATTTTACCATCAGCAACAGCTACATTTCCGTTAATTATTCTGCCGTTAAATACATCAACAATCTTTGCATTCTTAATAACAAGGTCGGATTTTTTGTTAGAAAGTGCATAATCAATAAAGCTCTCAGTATTCATTATCATATCCTCCTGAATTCTTTTTGTCCTTCTTCATACAAATCATTACCATAGCAATCAACAAGAACGATACACGGTAAATCCTTGACCTCTAATCTACGCACAGCCTCTGTCCCAAGCTCTGGATAAGCAATTACTTCGGCACTTTTAACCGAACCTGCAATCAGCGCTCCTGCACCACCAATCGCTCCGAGATATACTGACGTATTTCTCTTCATAGCATCAACAACGTCTGCGGTTCTTACGCCTTTTCCAAGCATTGCTCCAAGTCCGTTATCAAGAAGAAGCGGCGTATATGAATCCATTCTCCCAGACGTTGTAGGGCCACACGAGCCAATAACCTCGCCCGGTTTTGCAGGACATGGACCAGCATAGTATATAAGCTGTCCGTCTAAATCAAACGGGAAATCAATTCCTTTTTCAAAGTCCTCGCACATTCTTTTGTGTGCCGCATCTCGCGCAGTATATATTACTCCTGTAATCAATACACTGTCGCCTGCTTTTAATGTTTTTATAACCTCGTTAGTAAGAGGCGGTGTAATTACTTTCATTTACCCCTACCTGCCTTATATAATAAAATCAGCTAATGAATCAAGAATG